>JAEXGP010000012.1 GCA_023450775.1 Actinomycetes bacterium
GGTGAGCGAGGCCTCGCGGCCGGCGGCGCGGCCGGCGTGGTGGCCCGCCCTGGATCCGCCCGAGGACGCGCGGGTGGTCTGGGTGTGCGGGAAGCGCTTGCGGAACTCGTCGCGGACCTCCTGGGACCGCTCCACGAGCACCAGCGACACGGAGTGCTCCGCCTGCGAGTCGCGGCGGGCGCCGGCGGCCCGGGCGGCGTCCGCGTCGCGTGCCGCGACCTCCCGGTCCTCCTGCAGCCGGTCCCCCACCTCCTCGGCGAACCCGATGATGAAGCTGCGGCGCCACCCGGCCGACTGCGAGGAGCTCAACCCCTTGGGGCAACCGGCGAGCATGGCCGCGGTCAGCTGGACGAGCAGGCTGGTCACCAACGTCTCGACCCAGCGGAGGTCGGTGGGGAACCCGACCACGGCGATCACCTCGCCGTCACGGGCGGAGCCGGCGCCGAAGCGGATGGCCCGGCACCCGTGCGCCTGGGCCACCCGGCCGACCAGCACGGCCTTCTGACCGACGTACGGCGAGTGCACGACCAGGCGCAGCTCGGTGGGCTGCTCCCTGCCCGTGCTGCCCGCCGCCCAGAGCATGGCCTCGTCGATGGCGTAGCGGGCGATCAGCTCGGACGCCTTGTTGAAGAACGCCTCCGCCTCCTCGGGGAACTCCGTGGCCTCGGCCTTGGCGAGCAGGCTGCGGATGGTGGCCAGGCGCCGGTCGTCCACGCCGTTCGCGCCGTCGCCGTCGTCGGGCCGGGAGGAGTTCGGATCAGACATGGCGGCCAGACTGGCACGCCACCCTGACGCCCGTCACCGGGGACCGCGCCCCGGTGACGACCTCGACGGGTGGCGTCAGAACTGGGGCGAGGAGTTCGGCGAGTCCGGTCAGTCGTCAGGATCGAGGAGCCCGTACAGGCGCTTGCGCAGCTTGGGACGGTCGAAGTCGGCCCAGGCGTCCCGGCAGTGCGCGTGGGCACGCTCGGCGTCCCGGTACAGGACGTCGGCCAGGACCCCGGCGGCGAGCGCGGCCCGGCCGCCCTCCTCCACCCCGGTCACCTCGATCAGCCCGGCCTGGACGTGGTGGTCCTGCAGGCGGCCCAGCGTGTCCTGCAGGTCCGACAGGTTGCGCAGCACCTTGTCGAAGCTGCCCTTCGGATACAGCGGCGCGAACGAAGCGATCAGGTAGCGGAACCGTTTGATCGCCTTGCGCAGGTCGTGCCACGCCTCCAGGTCGTCGCTCCGCATGGCGAGCTTGCCCCGCTTGCGCAGCCGACGGAACGCCTTGAGTACCAGGGCGTCGGCGACGGCACCGGTCGCGCGCCGGGCATCGGGGCCGGGCTCTCCACCACCCACCCGGAACACCGTCGACATGGCCTGCCACCGTCGGAGCAGCACGGGGTAGCGCTCGCCGTCGAGCGCCGCGATCAGCTCGTCGAACGCGGCGTCCCGGCGGCGCTCGAACGACTCGACCACCAGGTCGACCCCGTCGCCCAGCTCCGGCACGACCCGCCGCCCCAGGTCGGGCAGGTCGTCGAGCAGCACGTCCAGGTCCCGGACCGGCGACGTCATGTTGGCCATCCACGAGGCGAGGGCCATGAGCAGGACCAGCTCCTCCTCGGGGAACACGTGCCGGCCCGCCGCCATCAACGAGCGGGCCCGCCGCAGGTTCACCCGGAACTGGTGCAGCTCCTCGGCGTCGGTGTCGACGCGGACGCCCGGCTCGCGGTCCCGGAACGCCTCGAGGTAGCCACCGAGCACCAGCGGCAGGACACGGCCCGCCGGCTGGTCGCGGTCGGACGGCCCGAGTCGCCACGGGTCCGTGGGACCCCCCGCCGTTGCAGCTGACGCCATCGGACCAGTCTCGCAGCAGATCGGCGTGATCCGACGCCATCGGGCCGACGCGTCCCCGGACGCCGCTGCTCCCGGACGCGGAACCGGCTGCCACCCGCCGGAGTCCGGTGGGCGACAGCCGGTCCGGCGTGTCCGTTCGACGTGCGCGACGTCAGGAGGCGGCGGTGGCCTCCGCGGCCTCGTCGTCGCCGAACGACGTCGACTGCGACTTGGAGTAGATGACCGAACCGATCACCACGAGCAGGGCAGCGGCGGCGATCAGGTAGCGGGCGACGTCGTTGTCGTCGAGCGTGAGGATGGCCGGCAGCACCAGCAGCGACACCAGGTTCATCACCTTGATGAGCGGGTTGATGGCGGGGCCGGCGGTGTCCTTGAAGGGGTCGCCGACGGTGTCGCCGATGACGACGGCCTTGTGGACGTCCGAGCCCTTGCCACCCAGGTTGCCCTCCTCGATGTACTTCTTGCCGTTGTCCCACGCACCACCGGCGTTCGACAGGAAGTTCGCCATGAGGGCGCCGACCACGATCGTGGCCGCCAGGTACCCGCCCAGCGCGTAGGCACCCAGGCCGAAGCCGACGACGACCGGCATGAGGACCGCCAGCAGCGCCGGCGTGGTCAGCTCGCGCAGGGCGGCGCCGGTGCAGATGTCGATGACCGGGCCGTAGTCGGGCTTCTCCGAGTAGTCCATGATCCCCGGCTTCTCACGGAACTGGCGGCGGACCTCCTGCACCACGGTGCCGGCGGTGCGGCCCACGGCCAGGATGGCCAGCGAGGAGAAGAGGAACACGACCGTGCCGCCGACGAGCGCCCCGGCGAAGGTCTTGGGATCCGCGATGTTGATCGAGATGGCGTCGAACGCCGCGGCCACGTCGAGCTCCCGGACGGCGTTGCCGAGGCCGGTCTGCGCCGTCGAGGCGATCGTCTCGCGGAACGAGGCGAACAGGGCGACCGCAGCGATGACGGCGGAGCCGATCGCGAAGCCCTTGGTGACCGCCTTGGTGGTGTTGCCCACCGTGTCGAGGCCGTCGAGGATCCGTTCGGTCTCGCCCTCGAGCTCGCCCGACATCTCGGCGATGCCCTGGGCGTTGTCGGCGATCGGGCCGAAGGTGTCCTCGGCCACCACGATGCCGGTCGTCGACAACATGCCGATGCCGGTCAGGGCGACCATGTAGAAGGCGAACAGCGAGCTGCCGCCGCCCAGGCCCAGACCCACCAGGATGGCCACGGCGATGGCGACCACGGCCCAGACCGCGGACTCCATGCCGGAGGAGATGCCGGACAGCACCACCGTGGCGGGACCGGTGCGGCCCGACTCGGCGATGTCCTTCACCGGCTGGAACTGGCTCGACGTGTAGTACTGCGTGATGCGGCTGGCGGCCTGGCCGAGCACGACGCCCGCCACGATCGCCAGGAACATGCGGAGGCCGACGTTGCTGACCTCGGCGCCCCGGGGGTCGCCGACGTAGGCGAAGGCGATGACCGCGGCGCCGACGAGGGCGATGACCGAGGCGATGTTGAGGCCGCGGTTGATCGGCTTCAGGGCGTCGGTCTCACCCGCACGGGCCTTGACCAGGTAGATGGACACCAGCGAGGCGAGCAGGCCGACCGCCATCATCGCGAGCGGGAAGATGAGGCCCTTGGCGGCGTTGGCGCCGCCGATGCCGATGGCCCGGAACGCCGTGACGCCCAGGATGATGTTGGCGACGAGCACCACGCCGAAGGACTCGAAGAGGTCCGAGGCCATGCCGGCGCAGTCGCCGACGTTGTCGCCCACGTTGTCGGCGATCGTCGCCGGGTTGCGCTTGTCGTCCTCGGGGATGCCGGCCTCGACCTTGCCGACCAGGTCGGCGCCCACGTCGGCCGCCTTGGTGAAGATGCCGCCGCCGACGCGGAGGAAGAGCGCCAGCAGCGAGCCGCCGAAGCCGAAGCCCACCAGGATCGCCGAGGCGGTGTTCTGGAAGACCATGACGATGAGCGAGGCGCCCAGCAGGCCGAGACCGGCGGTGAAGAGCCCGATCGTGCCGCCGGCCCGGAACGCCACCTGGAGCGCCGCGTCCATGGAGCCGGTCTTGGCGGCCGCCGCCGTGCGGATGTTGGCACGCGTGGCGAGCCACATGCCCAGGAAGCCGATGAAGCCCGAGAAGAGGGCGCCGGCCAGGAACGCGAGGGTCCGGAAGATGCCGGACTGCACCCGGTCGAGGCCCTCGGTGCCGGACACGTTGAGCACCTCGGTCGAGGTGATGAACACGACGACCGCGAGCGGCACCACGATGATGAGGATCGTGCGGAACTGGCGCTTGATGTAGGCCATCGCGCCCTCCTGCACGGCCGCGGCGATCTCCTCCATCTCGGCGGTGCCGGTGTCGTTGCGCAGGACGCCCTGCATCATGATCCACCCGGCCACCAGGGCGATCAGGGCGACCGCCACGGCGAAGATCAGCCAGAACCACTCCGCTCCCCCGAGCGTGAAGATCTGGTAGCCGCCCTCGGCGGCGAACGTCTGCATCATTGAGCATCCCTCGCGATGGTCGTGTCAGGCCCGTACCGGCCCTGCGTGGGCCCACCCCCAAGGGGCTCGCGGGCGCGGACCGGGAGAGCCTCCCGGTCCCAGCGGTACCGGGGCAGTTCAGTGGACGCCGGAGCCGCCGTCAAAACCGACGAACGGTCAGCGAGCGGGCGGGTCAGGCGACCCGGTCGGCGCTTCGCTTCTTCTCGCGCCGGGACTTGACGACCTCGATCGCGATCGGGATCAGCGAGACCGCCACGACCAGCAGCAGGGCGATCTCGATGTTGTCGGCGATGAAGGCGACGTTGCCCAGGAAGTAGCCCAGCGTGGTCACGCCGACACCCCACAGGAACCCGCCGATGACGTTGAAGCGGACGAACGTGCCGTACTCCATCTGCCCCGCACCGGCGACGATCGGGCAGAACGTGCGCACGATCGGCACGAATCGGGCGAGCACGATGGCCCGGGGTCCGTGGTGCTCGAAGAACTCCTGGGCCTTCTCCAGGTACTCCTGCTTGAACAGGCGGGAATCGGGCCGCCGGAACAGGGCGGGACCGGCCTTGCGTCCGAAGACGTAGCCCACCTGGTCGCCGGCCACGGCGGCGATGAACACGCCGATCAGCACGACCCAGATGTTGAAGTGGATCGAGTCCGCGCCGCTCTGGAACGCCCCGGCCGCGGCCATGCCGGCGATGAACAGCAGGGAGTCGCCGGGGAGGAAGAAGCCGATCAGGAGCCCCGACTCCGCGAAGACGATGGCGAACAGGAGGATGTAGCCCCCGCTGCGGATCAGCTTCTCCGGATCCAACCAGTCCGGCATGAGCGCGAACAGGGTCGCCAGGGTCAGCACGGGCGCTCAGGGTAGCGGTGCAGCGACGCCAGCACTCGGCACCGGCTCATCCGGTCCCGCCCGCGCCGTTCGCGGCCGGAGCCGTCGTGGTGGTGGTCGACGACGACGCACCGGTCGGCGCGGTCGTGGTGGTCGTCGTCCGCTGCAGCTCGGCGTCCGCCTGGCGCACGAGCTCCCGCGCCTGGGCGACCGCGGCCTGGTAGCCGGCGAGGTCGAGGGCCTTCAGCTTCTCGTCGGCCTCGGCGAACTTGGCGTCCGCGGCCGCGAGGAGCTGCGTGGCGGTCTGGCCGCCCTCGGGCGGCGTCGTGGTCGTGGTGCCCGGGTCCTCGGTCTCGGGCGGCGGCACCGCGTCCGCGGGTTGCTCCACTGCGCCGTCCTCGTCACTGTCCAGGAGGTCCGCCACCGCGGTGTCGATCGAGTCGCCGAAGCCGACGTCGTCGCCGTTGGTCACGGCCACGCGGGTCAGCGCGAACCGTCCGCTCTGTTCGGCCTTGGCGTAGACCGGTCGCACGTAGAGCAGCGAGTTGCGGAACGGCAGGATCAGCATGTTGCCGTAGCGGACGCTGGAGCCGTTGCGGCCAACGATCGTCTGGTACTGCGACACGGGTTCGTAGGTGACGATCTTCTGGTTGGCCTGCAGGGGCCCGTCGACCTTGGGCGCGGAGCCGCCCGAGGTGTCCCCGTCCGCGGCCATGACGATCTGTCTGAGCTCGCCGTAGGAGCCGGGGTCGTTGGACGCCACCATGAGCGCGGTCAGGTTCCGCCCGCTCTCGTCGTCGGACGCCAGCACGAACGGTCGCGTGAGCACGAACTCGGGCTGCGAGTCCGGCGTCAGCTGGAGCATCTGGTAGTAGGGCTCGATCCGGGGCAGGTTCGTGGTCGTCTGCCCGGTCGACGGGTCGGTGGTGACCGCGGTCGACGCCGAGTTCGGCGGCTGCTGGGCGATGCTCCAGCGGTCGCTGTTGTTGAAGAACACCGACGGGTCCGACTGGTGGTAGCGGCCCCACGCCGCCGTCTGCACCTTGAACATCAGCTCGGGGTACCGGAAGTGCCGGCTGAGCGAGTCGGGGATCTCGGACTCGTACAGGTCGGGGAACGCCTTGGCGTAGGCCCTGATGATCGGGTCCTGCTTGCCGCCGTAGAGCGTGTCCGCGAGGTACAGCGTGACCGTGCCGTCGTACGCGTCGACGACCGCCTTCACGCTGTTGCGCATGTAGTTGAACGTGCCGGTGAGCGACGGGTCGATGCTGCGGGCGTCGATCTCCTCGCCGTACGGGTACGAGTCCGCCGTGGTGTAGGCGTCGATGATGTACTTGATCCGGCCGTCGACCAAGACCGGGTACGGGTCGGTGTCGAGCGTCAGGTACGGGGCGATCGTGCGGACCCGCTCCTTGACGTCGCGCAGGTAGATCACCTTGGACTTGTCGGTGAGGTTCGACGAGATCAGCGGCTCGATCTCACCGAAGCGCAGGGCGAACGCCGCCCGGCGGAACACCGAGTCGAGCGCCACGCCCGACTTGCCCGTGTACGTGGTGGACACCTGGTCGGTCGACAGCTCCTTCTGGTCCGTGCCGACGATGGCGTACCCCGCCATGTCCTCGCCGTGGTAGATCTCGGGCCGCTCCAGCGCGGGCAGGCCGGTGGTCGTGGCGGGGATGCCCTGCACGAGGAAGTCGGGCTCGCCGCGGGCGTTGGTGGTGTTGGCCGGCGCCAGCGCCAACCCGTAGCCGTGGGTGAAGATCAGGTGGAGCTTCTCCCAGGTGGGGTTGGTGATCCCGTTGGCGTTGAGCTCCCGGGCCGACACGATCGTGGGGACCCGGCTGGTGGTGCCGGGGGCGTCGGGGTCCTCGACCACGTACCGGTCCACGTCCACGTCGTCGAACCGGTAGAACTCGCGCTCGAACTCGAGCTCCTGGATCGTCGGCTGGATGACCGCCGGGTCCAGCAGGCGGGCGTCGGTCAGGTTGACTCGCTGGCTCTCGATCGCCTCGGGTGTGACGGTCTTCTGGTAGTCGAAGGCCACCTGCTCCACCGAGCCCAGACCCAGCGCGTCCCGGGTGGCGTCGATGTTGCGCTCGATGAACTCGCGCTCCTTGGACAGCTCGGCCGGCGAGACCTGGAAGCGCTGCACGAACGCCGGGTACACCGAGCCGACGACCAGCGCGACCAGCAGCCAGAGCGACACGACGATGCCGGGCATGATCCAGCCGCGGCGCCAGATGTTGACGATGAAGAGGACCGCGACGAACACCGAGATCAGGATGAGGAACTCGATGGCCGGGATGCGGGCGTTCACCGCGGTGTAGCCGGCTCCGTCGAACGACTTGCCCGCCGCGAACGTCAGCTCGTAGCGCTGCAGCACGTAGTCGGCGGCCTTCACGAGCGCGGTGGCGGCGAGCAGGATCGACAGCTGCGCCTTGGCGTTCTGGGTGATGCGCTCCCCCATCGGCTGCAGGCGGATCGCGCCGTTGAGGTAGTGCACGACCGCCACGATCACGACGGTCACGAGCAGGAACGCGAACAGCCAGTCCACCACCTGCGACAGGAACGGCAGCTTGAAGATGTAGAAGCCGATGTCGGTGCCGAACTGCTTGTCCGCGCTGCCGAACGAGCCGCCGTAGCGGAACAGCAGCCACGACCGCCACTGGCTGGCGGCGCCCAGGCCGGGGATCAGCGCGACCAGCAGCGCCAGGCCGAAGCTCAGCACCCGCTGACGGCCCGCGACCATCTGGCGGTACCGGAGGACCACGTCGTCCTCGGGGCCGGTGACCGGACGGAACTTCGGCGCCAGCCGGTCGGCGACCAGCAGGTTGACCCAGAGGATCAGGAAGAAGACGAGGGTGGCGCCGATGCCGAGCGTGAGGCGGGCCGACAGGAGCCGGCGCCACACCGCGGTGAGGTCGAGCGAATCGAACCAGAGGTAGTCGGTCCAGAAGGTGGCGATGGCCCGCAGGGACAGCGCGAGCACCACCAGGACGCCCACGAGGATGCCGACGATCCACCGCGCCCGGTTGGGTCGCGGGCCCCGTTCCTTCCGTCGCTCGCGCCGCGAAGGACGAGGCATGTCGTCGGGCATCCGCACGGCGGTCGAGGTTACCGAGGGGCCGGAACCAGGATGCATCGGCATCCTGAGTGCGCCGGGGGGATCACGTCCCCGGTCGGGAACGCCGCGCCGCACGGCACGGACCCGGCCAGCGCGTTGTCCTCGGCGTCGCTGCACGGCAGCCCGCCGTTGTCGACCATCCAGCGCCACGACGTGCCCTCGCCGGCCGCCGCCTGCTCGCCCAGGGCGAACCCCGACGCGGCGAGGTCGCCCGCGAGCTCGGGCACCGATCGCGTGCGCCACTCGCGGTAGGCCGCGCGCACGTGGTCGCCGAGCTCCGCGAGCTCGACACCTTCGGCCTCGGCGTGCTCCAGCGCCCGCTGCACGTGGGCCCGTCGCAGTCCGAGCAGCTCGGCGACGCGGCCCTCGAGCGCGCCCTCGACGACCTGGTCGTCCAGCCGCTCGGACGCCGATGCGGCATCCGCGTCGCCGGACTCGGCATCCCAGAACGCGACCCCCGCCTGCGCCGCCGCGGTGTACTCCGCCCGCAGCGCGTCGGTGAAGGTGGCGACGTCCTCGCCCTCGGGCAGCAGTGTCCCCAGGTCGGGCATGCCGCGGCGGATCCGGCGGAGCCGGTCGAGGACCTCGTTCTGCTCGTCGGACACGAGCCGCTTGAGCGAGCGGGCGATCGCCTTCTCGGTGGACGCCAGCAGCTCGTCGCGCCGGTCGAGCGCGGACGTGGCGGCCGCGGTGTCCGCCGCGGCGTCCGGGCCGCCGGCGACCACCACGGGGGCCTCGACGGTGCCGCCCTCGTCCGCCGTGGTGTCGACCGCGATCGTCTCGACGGCGGTCGTCTCGACGGCGGTCGTCTCGATCGCGGTCGTCTCGATGACGGCCGCTGCGGGCTCCTCGTCGGGTGTCGCCTCGGGCTCGTCGGCGGCCTCCGCGTCGGGCTGCTCCAGCACGACGACCGAGGCGAGCGCGCCGTCGGGCCGATCGGTGCCGGCCTCGTCGTCGAGATCGTCCAGGTCGTCGTCGAGATCGTCCAGGTCGTCGTCGACGTCGTCATCGAGCGGGTCGTCGAGCGCGGCCGCCGCGCCGCCGGCGTCGACGGACGGGTGGAGGTCGTCGTCGCGGCGCCGCTCGGCGCGGATCCGCTCGAACAGGTCGTGCACCGTGGCGCCGGGGCTCGGCTCCTCGTCGTCGTCCACCACCGTGGCGACCGTCTCGCCGGCGGTCCCCTCCGCGGGGCGGATCGAACCGACCCCCGAGGCGTCGCTGCCGGACGGGACGTCGCGATCCGCGGGCTCCTCCACGACGTCGATCACGATCTCCTCGACCGTGACCTCCTCCACCGTGGCGCCGTCCGAGAGGTCGATGTCCTCGGTCGCCGTGCTGGAAGGAGCGTCGGTCTCGGCCGGCGTCTCGATCGTGGTGGCCTCGGTGGACGGCGACTCGTCGGCGTCGGCCTCGGCCAGCGGGTCCTCGGTGTCGTCGAGGAGCGGCAGCCCTCCCAGCGTGAGACCGGTCTCGAGCTCGGCGACCACCTCGTCGATGTCGTCGTCGACCGCAGCGGCCGCGGCGTCCGCGGCCCGCTGAGCCTGGTCGTCCGCACCTGTCAGCTCCGCGATCACCTGGGAGACGCGGTCGCCGGCGCCCCCCAGCGCCTCGATGATGCGGTCGCGCCCGGCCCGCGCCGCCTCGATCTGGCGCCGCGCCGTGCGACGGCGCTCGGCCAGGTCCTGCAGCATCTGCCGGCGCAGCTGGCGGGCCTCCTCGACCATGGCCCGCCCCTCGGCACGGGCGCGCTCGACCTCGGCCGCCGCTGCCTCCTTGGACTCCTCCCGGAGTCGCTGGCCCTCGGCGCGGGCGGCGTCGAGCTCGATCTGCGCCGCCTCCCGGATGCCGCTCGCCACGGCCTCGGCCTCGGCGGTGCGCTCGTCCAGCACGGTCTTGGCCGACGCCAGGAGCGAGTCGTGCTCCGCGGACGCCTCGGCCCGCAGCCGGTCGGCGTGGTCCTGGGCCTCGGCCCGCGTGGCCTCGGCGGCGGCGAGCGCCTCCTCATGGGCGCGGGCCGCCTCGTCGCGCAGCGCGGCGGCCTCGTCGGTCAGGGCCGCGGCCGCTGCGGTCGCGGACGCCTCGCTCTCGGCGATCAGCTGGGCGGACTGCTCCTCGGCCTTGGTCCGGATCTCGGCGGCCGCTTCTCGAGCCGCGGCCACGATGCGGGCGGTCTCCTCGCCCAGGACCGTGGTGATCCGCTGCTCGTCCAGCTCTTGGGACTGCTCCAGCCGACGCTCGAGCTCGTCGAGGCGGGCGACGAGCCGATCGTCGCGCTCCTTCCACGCCCGAAGTGCGTCGGACGCCCGGCCCAGCATCGCCCTGACCTCGGCCGGCTCGAACCCCTTGCGGGCGCGGGTGAAGCCCGCTGCGGCAAGGGTGCCGGGCTCCAGATCCGGCGGATCGGGCACGGGATCGGAGGGGAGGTCGGCCATGGCCGAATGCTACGGGGGTCCCACGCGGCGATGGCGGACGGGCAGGGGGATCGCTCGGACCCGCCCGGGAGTGGACCGGCGGCGGACCGACGCCGGGCCGGACGGGGGCTCAGCCCGGCTTCTGGACGCCGCCGGGGTGGAGCGCCTCGACGGCTTCCTTCAGCGTGTTCACGGGGATCAGGCGCAGCTCGTCGCCCGCCACCTCGCGCATCTGCGCCTCCTCGGCGTCGTCGGTGGACGCCGGATAGAGGAACGTGTGGACGCCGGCCCGCTTGACCGCTGCCACCTTCTGGACGATGCCGCCGATGGGTCCGACGGTGCCGTCCGACAGGATCTCGCCGGTCACGGCCACGTCCTTGCCGTCGGTCAGCGACTCGGGCGTGAGCCGGTCCACCACGGCGAGCGCCCAGGCGAGGCCCGCAGACGGCCCGGTCACGTCACCGGAGTCGATCGACACCTGCACCGGGGACTCCACGGACGGGTCCGCGGGCTCGACCGAGATGCCGAGCACCGGGCGGGTCGCCGGAGGTGCCGTGGTGGTCGGGGCGGCGGCATCCGCCGGGACGGACGTCGCCGGCACGGTCGTGGACGTGCCCGAGTCGTCCTCGACGGGCGCGGCGCCGAGCGTGATCGACTCGTTCACGGTCGTGGCCGTCTCGCCGTCGCCCCGCCGGGCGGTGACGTCGACGACGTCGCCGGGGGCCTTGCCCTGCAGCGCCACCTGGATGTCGGACGGGAGCTGCACCTCGTGGCCCGCGACCGAGGTGATGACGTCGCCGACGCGGAGCTTGCCGACCGAGCCGCCGTCCTCGGCCACGCCGAGCACCCGCGCACCCCGGGCCGTGAACTCCGCCGGGTAGCCGAGGTACTCGAGCGCGACCTTGGTGGCGATCAGCTTGGACAGGTCCATCCGCTGCTGGTTGGCCTGGCGGGAGGCGTCCCGACCCTCGGGGCCGTACACCTCCTCCTCGGTCCGGATCTCGACGGCGTCGTCCAGGGCGCCGCGGAGCAGCGTCGCGAGCGTGGCCTGGCTCACGTACACGGTCGTGAAGAGCACGTCGCCGTCGGTCTCGAACGACTCGGCACCGCTCACGTCGATGCGCGTCTCGGCCGGTCGCACCGAACCCGGCTGGAACAGGTAGTACGGCGTCGGGATGAAGAGCACCCCGGCGATGACCGCCAGCACGACCAGCGCGGTGCCGCCCCAGACCCAGCGGCGACGCCGCGTGCGACGGCGTGCCGCCTCGTCGGGCGCGTCGAGCACCGGTTCCGGCGGCGGTTCCGCGGTCGATACGCTGGGCGAGGTCATGTGGGGGTCACCGTCATCTCGTGCAGGTGGAGCTCAGCCCAGCACCGTCGGGCCCCTACCGGCGATGCGCCGAGGCTCGTCATGCCGACGCTGATCGTCGGAGTGCTCGTGGTGGTCGTGTCCACCGCCGGCTTCGCACTCAGCATGTTCGGGCGGCGACCACTCCCTCAGCCTGCCACGACGGCCGCCGTCACGGCTCCGGCGGCTGTGACGCCGTCCAGGGACCGGGCCGCCCGCCGATCGGCCAGCGCCGTGCCGATCGAGCCGGGTGAGGTGCCCAAGCTCCACGTCGACGTGCCGGCGGCGGTGCGCATCCGCTCGGCGTTCCTGCTGGCCCTCGGGGTGATCGCCGCCGCAGCCGTCGTCGGCGTCCTGCTGAGCATCGTCGTCGTCGGCTTCTTCACGCTGATCGGCTGACCCGCCCCCGAACGCGACGAACGCACGCCGTGGCGCCCGCAGCGGGCGTTCCGGCGTGCGTCCGGGTCGTGCTGGATCAGCGGCCGAAGAGACCGCGGCGCGCCGGCTGCGAGTCCGACGACGGCTGATCGGCGGGCGGCGTGGGCGCCGGTGCGGCGGGCGCCGCCGGCTCCGCGGCGGGACCGGACGGCGGGGCGAACGAGCCGCCGAACGAGGTGGTCTCACCGGACG
>JAEXGP010000059.1 GCA_023450775.1 Actinomycetes bacterium
GAGGTCAGCGTGGTGCCGCCCTCGATGCCCGACAGCGTGAACGACGCGTCCTCGCCGGTCGAGGTCGAGGTCACCTGCAGCCGGTAGCCGGCGCCGGTGTTGACCGCCGCGGCCCGGACGCCGATCCTGGCGGCGTTGATCCCGGCGACCACGTCGGCCAGCGAGCCGGAGCCCACGTCGACCGAGACGGGGTCGCCCGTGCCGTTGGAGAGGAGCGGGCCGGTGAACGTGAGCGGGCCGGTCGCCACCGTGGTGGCGGTGGTGGCGAAGACGTCGGTGCTGCGCAGGCCGTGGGCGGTGGCGAGGCGGTCGACGGTGAAGGTGAGCGAGCCGATCGAGGCGCCCTTGGCGGCGCTGACGACGGCGGTCGAGCTCGAGGTGGTGGTCGCCGTGCGGAGCCCCCAGCCGGCGGCGGAGCTGATCGTGCCGGCGGCGGAGGAGAGGCCGCTGAGCTTGGTGCGGATGGAGCCGAGGGCGTCCAGTGCGGCCTGCACACCCGCCTTGCGGCTGACGAGCGCGTCCTGCGGCGCCCGCTCGACGGCCATGAGCTGCTGGATGATCGAGTTGGTGTCCAGACCGCTGACCAGGCCGTCGATGGCCATGTGGGGCTCCTCTGCTCAGGCCGCCGCGGACGGCCGGTCCGGTGTCGAGCGACCGCGGTCCGGCGACGGGTGGATGGGTGGGGGGACGGCCCGCGACGGGCGGGCCCGGCCGGGACCTCGTCGTCCCGGTCGGTCCCACCCGTCGTCGGGCAGGGGGGTGATCAGCCGAGCAGGCGGAGGACCGACTGCGGGAGGCCGTTGGCCTGGCCGAGCATGGCCGTACCGGCCTGCAGCAGCACCTGGTGCCGGGTGAAGGACACCATCTCCGACGCCATGTCGGTGTCCCGGATCCGGGACTCCGACGCCGCCAGGTTCTCCGTCGTGACCTGCAGGTTCGCGATGGTCGACTCGAAGCGGTTCTGGTAGGCGCCGAGGTTGCCTCGGGTGGTGGACACCGTCTTGATCGCGTTGTCGATCGCCGTGATGGCGGACGACGCGTCGGTCGAGACGTCGATCGTGTTGATCCCGAGCGACGTCGCGTTGACGGCGGTGAGGCTGATCGTCAGCTGGTCGCCGGCGTCCGCGCCGACCTGGAACACGCCACCCGTGCCGGTGGCGGCCGCCAGGACACCCGGGGTGATCGACAGCTGGTCGGCCAGCGGGGTGTTGGTGCCGTCGGTCAGCGTGATGGCGGACGAAGAGCCGTTCGAGATGACGAACCGACCCTGGTCCACCGAGACGCTCAGCTTCTCTGCCGCGGCGGCGTCGGTGGCGTTGCCGGTCGCCGTCAGGGCCGCCTTGATGCGGTCCGTCAGGTAGGCGGCGGCGTCCTCGGCGCCGAGGCCCGTCGCTGCGTCGAGCTCCACGGCCACGGTGCCGGAACCACCCGCCACGCTGACGCTGAAGTCGTCGCCGGCGGCCCAGGTGACCGGGCCGGCGTCGACCGTGCCGGTCAGCTTCGAGGGCTGCACGCCGAAGTTGCCGTCGAGCAGCTTCTGGTTGCCGAACTTGGTCGTGTCGGCGATCCGGGTGATCTCCGAGCGGAGCTGGTTGACCTCCACCTGCGCCGCGTCACGGGCGGCCTGGTCGTTGGAGCCGGTGTTGGCGGCCTGGACGGCCAGGTCCCGCATGCGGTTGAGCATGGAGTGGACCTCGTTGAGCGCACCCTCCGCCGTCTGGACGACCGAGATGCCGTCCTGGGCGTTGCGGGTGGCCTGGCGGAGGCCCGACACCTGGGCCCGGAGGCCCTGGCTGATCACCAGGCCGGCGGCGTCGTCGGCGGCACGGTTGATCCGGAACCCGGACGAGAGCTTCTCGAGGCTCTTGCCCATCTGGGTGTTGGTGGTGGTCAGGTTGCGGTAGGCGTTGAACGCCTGGATGTTCTGGTTGATGCGCATGGTGGTCCCTTCTCTTCCGTGATGCCGGGTCGTCGCCGGGGGAGGTCCCCGACTGCGCAGGGGTGGATCGGTGTGACGACCGTCCCGGTGAGGGTTCGGCGGCAGGAACCCGCGAATGGGCCGGACGGACCAGGTGACGTCGAGTTGACCCTGCCGATCGTTCGTTCAGGCCGATCGTCCACCAATCCGATCGGAGCCTCATGCGGCTCCCGCCGGGTGCCGATGGACCCACATGGACCATCCGCCGCCGAAGCCAGCGCTCGATCGCGTCGCGATCGAGCGGTCGGGTCGGGCAGATCGGTCCGCGGACGCCGTCCTGGAGGACCTGAGCCACGTGCTCTGGCACCAGCGCCAGCTGATCGTGGACCTGGTCTACCGGCTCGAGGTGCAGAAGCTCGTGCTGGCCTCCGGGATGACGAGGTGGATCGCGACCGCCGCGTCCGACGTGGAGGGCGCGCTCGAGGACATCGCCGCCATGGAGGCCGTCCGCTCGTCGCTCGTCGAGGAGCTGGCGCCGCTGCTCGGGACCGCGCCCGACGCCGGCATCCGGGCGCTGGTCGACGCCGCGCCGTCGCCGTGGGACCTGATCCTCACCGAGCACCATGCCGAGCTGCTGGCGCTCGCCGCCGAGGCCGAGGCGACCGCCGGCGAGGGCCGGGAGCTCGCCCAGCGCGGCCTGGGCGACGTGCGGGGTCTGCTCGACGAGGTCGGCGGCACGTCCGCGACGTCCGAGTACGGGTCGTCGTCGTCGGCTGCCCGACCCGACGCCTTGCTCGTCGACCGGAGGGCGTGATGTCGTCGTTCGGTTCGCTCAACACCGCGCTGAGCGGTCTGCTGGCGCACCGCCGTGTGCTCGACGTCATCGGCCACAACATCGCCAACGTCGGGACCGAGGGCTACAGCCGCCAGCGGGTCGAGCTCACCGGGCTCGGCGGCGCCACGGTGGCGTCCATGTTCTCCAAGCCCGCCGGGTCCGCCGGCGGCGTCAGCGTCGCCGGGGTCACCCGCATCCGCGACGAGTTCCTGGAGCGTCGAGCCGTGCGTGAGCACGCCACCGGCGCACGCCTGGAGATCGAGTCGACGGTCCTGACCCGCATCGAGGCGACGGTGCCCGAGCCGTCCGACGTCGGCCTCGCCGCACAGCTCGGCGACTTCTACGCGGCGTGGGACGACCTGGCCAACAACCCCGGCGACTCGGCCGGGCGGATCGCCGTGCTCCAGCAGGCGTCGACGGTCGCGTCGACGTTCCGCCGGGTGTCGGCGGACCTGCGGGAGCTGCGCGACGCCGCGGTCACCGAGGCGACGACGATCGTCAAGCAGGTCAACACGATGGCCGGACGGATCGCCGAGCTGAACGGCGCCATCCGCCGGGCGAACGCCGCCGGCATGGACGCCTACGGGCTGGCCGACGAGCGCGATCAGATGATCCTGCAGCTCGGCGAGCTCGCGGGCGTGGAGACCCGGCAACTCGACGACGGAACGGTGGACGTGACGCTCGGCGGTTCCACGCTCGTGCGCGGCGAGCACGTGCGGGCGCTCGAGGTCGCCGAGCCCGGCCCGCTCACCGGTCCGTACGCCGGCACCGGGTTCTCGGCCGTGCAGGTGCGCTGGAGCGAGGACGGCTACCCGGCCACCGTCGTCGACGGTCGCCTGGGCGGCCTGCTGAACGTGGCCAACGAGCACGTGCCCCACGCGCTGAGCGATCTGGACGCCGTGGCCGCGTCGCTCGTGAGCACGGTCAACGCGCTGCACGTGACCGGCCAGGGTCTGGACCCGGTGGCCGACGTGAACCTGAACTTCTGGAACCCCACGGGCACCACGGCCTCCACGCTGGCCGTCTCGGCCGACGTGGCGGGCCAGCCGTCCCGCATCGCCGCGGCGGCGGTGGGCGGCGGTGCCCTGGACGTCACGATCGCCCAGTCGATGGCGGCGCTGGCCGAGGCGCAGGGCGGGACGATCGACGTCTACCAGGACATGATCGGACGGCTGGCGGTCGAGACGCAGAGCGCGGGTCGGCGTGCGGCCATCCAGACCGAGGTGACGAGCCAGGCCGACCTCGCCCGCCTGTCGGTGTCCGGCGTCAACCTCGACGAGGAGCTGACGAACATGATCTCCACGCAACGGGCGTACGAGGCGTCGGCCCGAGTGCTGACCGCCGTGGACGCCGTGCTGGACACCCTGATCAACCGGACCGGGATGGTGGGTCGATGAACCGCGTGACCTCGGTGACGTCCGTGCGCCGGTCGCTGGCCGACCTGATGGCGGCCAACCTGGCGCTCGTGGGCGCGCAGGCCCGTGCGAGCTCGCAGAAGCAGCTCCAGAAGGCGTCGGACGGGCCCGCGCAGGCGTTGGCCGCGCTCGAGCACCGGGGCGTGCTGCGACGCTCCGCCCAGCAGCAGCGCAACGCGAGCGACGCCCGGAGCTGGCTGGCATCGGCCGACACGGCGCTGGCGTCGAGCGTCGACGAGATGACCCGGGTCCGCACGCTCGTGTCCGGTGCCCGCTCGGGGGCGAGCGACCCGAACGCCCGCAAGGCGGTGGCGGACGAGATCCGCACGATCCGCACGGCGATGCTCTCGCTCGCCAACACGGAGCACCTCGGCCGGCCGATCTTCGCCGGCACGGCGGCCACGGACGCCGCCTTCGCGCCCGACGGCACGTACCAGGGCGACGACGGGGTGGTCCGCCGTCCGATCGCGCCGGCCGTCGACGTGCAGGTCAACCGCAGCGGTACCAGCGTGTTCGGCATCCAGGCGGCCGACCCGATGGACGGCAACATCTTCCAGATCCTCGACGCGCTCGCCGCGGCGGTGGAGGCCGGCGACGACGCGGGCATGGCCACCGGCATCACGCGGGTGGACGCATCGATCGACCTCGTGGAGGCCGCACAGGTGGAGCTCGGTGCACGCGCCCGTCAGGTGGAGGACGTCATCGCCCGTTCGGAGACGGCGGACCTGGACCGCCGTCAGGCCCTGAGCGAGCTCGAGGACGTGGACATCGCCCAGGCGATCCTGGACATGAAGGCCCGCGAGGTGGGCTACCAGGTGGCGCTCAGCGCGACCGCCCAGGTGTCGAAGCTGTCGCTGCTCGACTTCCTCCGCTGAGTCCTCCGTCGAGCGCCGGCTGATCGTCGCGGCTGACCGTCGCGGCTGAGCGGGCCGCGCGCCCGACCGCGGGCGAGGGTCGATCGCGTCGCGCGTTCCCGGCGGCCGGTGACCTGCCCGCGGGTGCGGTCGCGGTCCCGCGGCGCGTCGCTGACCCTGTGTCGCTGACCCTGTGTCGCTGACCCCCTGGTCGCTGACCGCTGGTCGGCGAACCACGCGGTCGCCGCGGGTCGAACGGACCATGTGCTGGACCGTTGTGACCAATTGTCGGCGCAATTCCTGCAGAAGCCTTCAGCTTTCGCCGGGCACGGCCGAACGTTGCGGAGCACGAGGGGAAGGCAGGTCCACCCGGGTCCTGGACCCGGCCGTTGCAGAGGTGGGAGAAGACAGAGGACATGGAGCCCCGACGTGCTGAACTCATCGAGCGCCACCTGCCCCTCGTGGAGCACGTGGTGCTCCGAGTCGCCGGCAACTTCCCGGCCTTCGTCGACCGGACCGAGCTGATCAGCGCCGGGACGATGGGCCTGGTCGAGGCGGCCGTCCGCTTCGACCTCGATCGTGGCGTCCCGTTCGCCGGCTACGCCCACCAGCGGATCCGCGGGGCGGTGCTCGACGTCGCCCGGTCGGCCGACTGGATGCCCCGTTCCATGCGCCGCCTGGCGCGGGAGGCCGCCCAGGCCACCCAGGAGCTCGCCAACGAGCACGGCGGCACGCCCAGCGACGAGGCCCTGGCGGCCCGACTCGACGTCGACGTCGCCGAGCTGCGTCGCCTGCGCAGCCAGGTGGAGCACGGCGTGGCCCGGGGGCTGGACAGCCGCCAGGAGCTGGACCGCCACGACGACGCCGACCAGCTCGTCGACCGCAACGAGCCCGAGCTCGTGGAGCAGCTGGAGGACGCGGAGCTCAAGGGCTACCTGCGCGCCGGCCTGGACTCGCTCCCCGAGCGCCACCGCATGATCGTCGTCGGCCTGTACCTGGAGGGCCGCTCGTTCGAGGAGCTCGCCGAGCTGCTGGGCGTCACACCGTCCCGGGTGAGCCAGCTGCGCAGCGACGCCATCGAGATGCTCCGCGACGGCATCGAGTCCCAGTACCGGCCCCGGTCCACCGGCCGGCCCAAGGGGCGGGTCGAGATCCGCCGGGCCCGCCTGTCGGCCGACATCGCCCGGCACTCCGACCTCCGCGCCCGCCTGGCGGCCCGCTTCCCGCGGCCCGTGCAGGAGGAGCGCATGCCGGTCGCGATGTGCCCGGACGACGCCGCCGCCCTGCCGTCGCTGGTCGACGAGGCCATCTGAGCGACCGGCGCCCGGGTACCGTCCGCGGGTGCCCCGTCGCCGATTCGCCGTCGCCGTGCTCGCCCCCGACGCGGTGGCGGCCGACCGGGTGGACGTGCTGCGTCGGGCGCTCGGGGCCGAGACGCCGTTCCACGTCGCTCCGCACTGCACGCTCGTCCCGCCGGTGAACGTCCGCGAGGAGGACGTCGAGCACGTCGTGCGGACGCTGCGCTCGGCCGCGGTGGCCGCCCGCCGGTTCGAGATGGCGATCGGCCCCGGCACCACCTTCGCCCCGGCCACGCCGACCGTGCACCTGGCCGTCGCGCCGGACGCGGTCGCACGGCTCGCCGAGCTGCGCTCGGCGGTGCGGAGGGGCGCGCTGGATCGACCGGAGCAGTGGCCGGACTACCGGCCCCACGTGACGCTCCGCGAGGAGCTGCCCGCAGAGCGCATCGAGGCGGCCGTGGCATCGCTCGCCGGCGTGGCCGACGCGTGGACCGTGGAGCGGCTGCACCTGCTGGAGCAGCGTCGCCGCGAGGACGGGACGCCGCACTGGGTGCCCATCCGCGAGGAGCCGTTCGGCGGTCCGCACGTGGTGGGACGCGGTGGGGTGGAGGTGGCGCTGCGCACGGTGCGGATGGTGGAGGAGCCGGTCGCCGCGTCGTGCGGCGTGGCGCCGGAGGGACCGCTGGGCCGGCCGGGGGACCCGGCGCCGCTGGTCGTCGCCGCCGAGGAGCCCGGGGATCCCATGTCGTTCGTGGGCGCTGCCGTCGGCCGCCACGGCCCGGGGCCGGCAGCAGAGCTGACGGCGGTCGTCGTGGCCGAGGAGCGCCGGTCCGAGGGCGTCGGGCGGCACCTGCTCGCGGCGTGGTGCTCGGCGGCTGCCGGGCTCGGCGCCCAGCTCGTCGTGTCCGAGGGCGCGGTGTCCGAGGGCGGAGCGTCCAGGGACGCGGTGTCCGGGGGTGGAGTCGGGTTCCTGGCCGCGCACGGCTTCGGCCGAGTCGGCGACCTGTTCGTCCGCCACCTCTGACCCGCTCGCGCTCCGGTTCTGTTGCGCGATCGACGGCACATGGGCCGCAGATCGCGCAACAGAACGGCTAGATGCGGCCGCTGAAGGTGTCGCAGGCGGTCGGATCGGCGGTGTCGAAGCCCCGCTGGAACCACTTCTGGCGCTGCGCCGAGGTGCCGTGCGTGTAGGAGTCGGGGTTGGCCCGACCGCCGCCGGCCGACTGGATCCGGTCGTCGCCGACCGCGGCGGCCGCGTCCAGGCCCTCGCTGATGTCGTCGGGCGTGATCTCGGTGATGAACCCGGTGGACACCGCGTTCGCCGCCCACACGCCGGCGTAGCAGTCGGCCTGCAGCTCCAGGCGGACGGACCCGGAGCTGGCGCCCTGGCGGTCGCCGCCGGCGCTCTGTCCCAGCAGGTTCTGCACGTGGTGGCCGTACTCGTGGCCGATCACGTAGGCCTGCGCGAACGGTCCGCCCTTCGCGCTGAACGGCGGCCGGGACAGGGCGTCGAAGAACGTCAGGTCCACGTACACGGTCTGGTCGGCCGGGCAGTAGAAGGGTCCGGTGTCCGACGACGCGGCACCGCAGCCGGTGGTGGTGGCCCGGGAGAACAGCTGCGTGCGGGCCGGCTCGTAGGTGAGCCCGCTGTTGGCGAACACGTCGGTCCAGTACCGCTGCACGCTGTTCACCACGGCGACGATGCGGCAGTCCTGGCGCTCGTTCGCGTCCGCGCCGGTGCGGCACTCCGACGCCACCTCCGACGCGCTCTGGTCGCCGATCGTGGTGGAGGCGCCGAGCATGCCGCTCGAGTCCAGCCCGCCGCCGCGGGTGCTGAGGAACGCGATCAGCAGCACGACCACCAGGCCGACGATCCCGCCGCCGCCGAGCTTGGCGCCCGTGCCGAAGCCGCCGCCCGGCAGGCCGGGGAGGCCGCCCCCGAGCCCGCCCAGCCCGCCCAGTCCGCCCGACGGGCTGCGGCCCCGGGCGTCGTCGACCTGCGAGGTGTCCAGTCGGGCGTCGTCGTCGAACTCCACGACGCGAAGCCTTGCAGCTTCTCGCCCCCGGTTCCCGTGCGGGCGACCGGACCCGGGACGCTCAGCTCAGGTCGGGTCGGGTCAGGTCAGATCAGGTCAGGCCCAGCTTGTCGGGGCGGTGCCGCGCCTCGACCACGCGGACCGTGCCCGAGCGGGAGCGCATGACCAGCGACTGCGTGGTGGCGCCGTTGCGGTCGTAGTGGACGCCCTTGAGCAGGTTGCCGTCGGTGATCCCGGTGGCCGAGAAGAAGCAGTTGTCGCCGGCGACCAGGTCGTCGGTGCTGAGGACCCGGTCCAGGTCGTAGCCGGCGTCGACCGCGGCCTGGCGCTCCGCGGCATCACGCGGCCAGAGCTTGCCGACGAGCTCGCCGCCCATGCACTTGAGCGCCGCGGCGGCGATGACGCCCTCGGGCGTGCCACCGATGCCGAACAGGATGTCCACGCCCGAGTCCGGGTACGCGGTGGCGATGGCGGCGGCGACGTCGCCGTCACCGATCAGGCGGATGCGGGAGCCGGTCTCCCGCACCTCGGCGACCAGGTCGTCGTGGCGGGGGCGGTCCAGGATCGTCGCCGTGACCTCGCGGACCGGGATGCCCTTGGCCTCGGCGACCGCATGGAGGTTGTCCGCGACCGACGCGTTGATGTCGATCTTGCCGGCCACGTCGGGTCCGACGGCGATCTTCTCCATGTAGACGCACGGGCCCGGGTCGAACATGGTGCCCTGCTCGGACACCGCGATCACGGCCACCGCGCCGCCGCGGCCCTTGGACGTGAGCGTGGTGCCGTCGATGGGGTCGACGGCGATGTCCACCTGCGGGTTGGAGCCGTCGCCGACCACCTCGCCGTTGAACAGCATGGGCGCCTCGTCCTTCTCGCCCTCGCCGATGATGACGGTGCCGGTCATGCTCACGGTGCCGAGGATCAGGCGCATGGCGTCGACGGCGGCGCCGTCGGCGCCTTCCTTGTCACCTCGTCCCACCCACTTGGACGCCGCCATCGCGGCGGCCTCCGTGGTGCGGACGAGCTCCATGGCCAGGTTGCGGTCGGGCGCCGTGTTCGTCATGGCCGTGACGTTACCGAGCGGGCCACGCGGCGCCCCAATGGCACGCCATGATGGGGGCGTGGACGCACGCGACGACCTCGACGAGATGGACGACGCCCTCGATGAGGCCATCGACGAGGAGGACCTCGACGACGCGGTCGAGGATGATCTCGTCGAGCGCGACGTCGAGCTGGTGACCGACTTCGGCGACGAGGAGGTCGTCGAGACGCTCGAGGGAGGGCCCGGCGACGAGGAGCTCGCGTACGATTGCACCAGCTGGGCCGGCGAGTCGCGCGGTCTGCTGGCGAGCCTGCTCGAGTCCCACGGCATCCGCCACGCCTGGCAGGGCACGGTGCTGTCGGTGCTGCCCGAGGACGAGGACGCGGTCGACGAGCTGATCGACGAGGTCATGGCCTCGGCACGACCGGCCCTGGACCCGGCCGCGGCGAAGGTCGTCTACGAGGTCGGCGCGTGGCCGGCGGCGCTGCAGACGATGCTGGCCGACTCGCTCACGGTCGCGGACCTCCCGTACGAGTGGGACGAGCGGGGGGACCTGGTCGTCTACGCGGAGCACGAGGAGGAGGTCGAGGCGATCCTCGACGACATGCCCGACCCCGACGATCCCGACGTCGCCGGCGAGGTGTCCTCCGACGACGGGATCGCGGTGCACGAGCTGCTCGACCAGCTGTTCCTGGCGTCGGGCCGCCTCGCGTCCAAGGACGACGCGGCGGCGATGCTCGCGGTCGACGAGGCGGTCGGCTCGCTCGAGCGGATGGCACCGCCGTTCGGCTTCGAGCCGCCGCAGTGGAAGACGCTCGTCGCCCGGGCGATCGTGCTGCGCGACGCGCTGGCCGCCGGTCCGAAGGACGAGGCCGCGCTCGACGACGCCGAGCTCCGCCAGGTGGCCGCGGACGTCCGCGACCTGGTGCGCCAGTACATCTGACGCGCGCAGGGCGCCGGTGAGCCGGCCTGGTCGCCGCAGTAGCTTGGTGCGGTGATCCTCGCCGAGGTGGAGGCGTTCCACTCCCGCCCGATCGCCCCGACGCGACGGATCGCGCTCGGGGAGCTGGAGCTCCCGTGCGACCCCGCGCCGGGCTTCGGCGGCATCCTGCTCGGCGGCATCGTCGCCCGCTTCGCGGGCGACCTGGACGAGGACACCGCGGTCGACGTCGCGCACCTCATGACCGAGGTCGAGCGGGGACGTCGCATCCCGCAGCCCCGGGCCCGCCACCGCCTGCAGGAGGACCGGGTGGGCCTGCGGCCGTGCCACCACCGCCTCATCGGCCGCGGCGAGCAGCTGCTGCTGGACATCGACCACACGAAGGGCACCCCCGCGCAGCACGTGCTCTGCGCCGTGTACGCCGCCGGCACGCTGCCCGCC
>JAEXGP010000213.1 GCA_023450775.1 Actinomycetes bacterium
GCTCAGGTGGGCGCGGCGGCGAGCAGCTGCGGGACCAGCCAGGCCGCGTGCTCGCGGAGCGCGTCGCCCGAGAGGTGCAGGCCGTCGGGCCGGTCGGTCTTCTCGGTCCCGGGCCGGCTCGCCAACCACCCGGCCACGTCGATCACCCCGGCGCCGGTGGATGCTGCCACCTGCTGGATCTCGGCGTTCCACTCCTGCACCCACGCCGGGTCGCACTTCGAGTCCTCGGTCCGGTTGTCGCAGTAGTAGAGCCCGTTCGGCCGGACCGGCACGCCGGGCGTGATCAGCAGCACCCGGGCTCCCTTGCTGCCCAGGATCTGGACCGCCTCGGTGAGCGCGTCGATGCGTTGCCGGCGCCCCTCGTCGGACAGGTACGGCGCGTCGTCGACCCCCTTCAGGTCCTCCTGGAGGTTCGTGTACAGCAGCACCACGTCGGGTTCGACGCCGATGACGTCGACGGACCAGATCTCCCGCCAGTCGGGGCACTCCTCGGGCCCGAAGGAGCAGCCGGTGACCGTGCGGTCCCAGAGCTCGATCCTGGGGTCGCCGAGCGCGACCAGGCCGTTGGAGACGCCGCGGCCCATGGAGTCGCCGACGACCATCACGCGCACCTGGTCGGCGCACGAGTGGGTCGGGTCCGCGACCGTGACCACCGTCCGGGGGTCGAACTCGATGGCACCGCCGAACTGCGGGGCGGGGATCGTCGACGGGATGCACGGCTCGGTGGTGGTCGTCGTGGGGTCGGGCACCTTCTCGAGCGTCTCGGCCACCTGGTCGACCGGGGTCGGACCCTCGGGCCTCGCCACGAAGAGGGCGGCGGCCATGGCCAGCACGAGCACGGCACCCGCGATCGACAGGACGCGGGGACGCCAACGTCCCGCGATGGCGGGGAGCTCCAGGCGACGGTGGAACAGCTCGGCGCCCAGGAGCGAGGCGGGGATCACGACGGCCGCCTTGAACGCCGTGCTGCGCTCCGGACCGAGCGCAACGATGAGCGGCCAGTGCAGCAGGTACACGGCGTAGGACCGCCGGCCGAGCCACACCAGCGGGCCGGCCCGCAACGCCCGCTGGACCGGGGCGTTCGTGAGCACCGAGGCGACGAGACCTGCGCCCGCCACCGCGATCACGGCGAACCCGCCGCGGTGCAGCCACTCGGACGCCGGGGTGGCCGTGACGAGCACGAACCCGATCACCGCGCACCCCAGCACGGCCCAGACGCCGATCGCCCGGCGGGCGCCGTCGTCCGCTGGCCCACGGAGGTGGTGCGCACGGAAGGCGTAGGCGAGCGCCGCGCCGGCGAGCAGCGCGACGGCGCGGGTGTCGGTGCCGAGGTAGGCCCGGTCGGGCGTCTCGATCCACGCCAGACCGATCGAGACGACCGACATGGCGAGGATCGCTCCCCACACGACACGCGGGCCCCGCCGGACCGCGACCGTCAGGAGGCCGGCCAGGATCAGCGGCCACGCCAGGTAGAACTGCTCCTCCACCGCGAGCGACCAGAAGTGCCGCAGCGGCGACGGCGCCACGAACTGCTCGACGTAGCCGCCGTGCGCGGCCTGCCACCAGTTGGCGACGTTGGCGAGCGCAGCCGCGGTCTCGGCCGGCAGCGCCCGCTGCTGGTCCGCGTTCCACACGCCGAACAGCCCGGCCGCGGCGACGAGCGCGAGCACCACCCAGGCGAGCGGCCACAGCCGTCGCACGCGGCGGCGCCAGAACCCGCGCAGCGAGATGGCGCCCTCGGCGGCCCGTTCCCGCACCAGGAGCGCGGTGATCAGGTAGCCGGACAGGACGAAGAACAGGTCCACGCCCACGAAGCCGCCGGGGAGCAGCTGGTCGTCCAGGTGGTAGACGACGACGAACGCGACCGCGATCGCCCGCATGCCGTCGAGCGCCGGACGCCGGCGGATCACCGCGGCCGGGGGCGCCGCGGTCGTGACGTCACCCATCGGCGGGCTCCGCGGTGCCGACGCGCTCGGGCACCGACTCGTCGGTGCCGGGCCGGCGCTCCCTCCTGGCGACCAGCGCGTCCAGTCCGCACGCCGCCAGCAGCGCCAGGCACGGCACCATCGCGACCTTGAACCGGGGGTCGCCGAAGAACATGACCGGGACCAGCAGGCCGGCGACGGTGAACGCCAGCAACAGGAGCGCGGCGGCGGCCCGTCGCCGGAGCGCTCCCACCAGCGCGACGGCACCGCCGACCGCGCCGGCCAGGATCACCAGGTAGGCCACCTGGAACGCCGTGCCGAGCCCGGAACGGGCCCAGTCGGCGAGGAACGGGTCGTCCTCGTAGGACTCGAGCGCGCGCAGGCTGTCCCGGTCGTTCGAGAACGTGTGCCAGATCTTGCTCACCGACAGCGCCGGGACGGCGAGCGGGTTGGCCACGATCCAGTCGACGGCCCGGTCGCGGTTCTCGGCCTCGCGCTCGACCTCCACGTCGGGACCGTCGACGTAGCTGCCCTCGGTCTCGCACTCGGGTCCGTAGTCGTAGCCGCCGGTCGCGTCGTCGTGGAACCCGATGCACAGGTTGTCGCCGCCGTTGGTCGAGATCGGCACCAGGTGGCCCATGACCACGACGTTGCGGACGGTCCAGGGCGCCACGCACACCACCGCACCCAGCACGGCCACCCCCACGCCCGTCAGCACCCGGCGCCAGCCCGCGCGGGCCAGCCACCACGCCACGGCGACCAGGGGCAGGGCCACGAGCACCTGCGGGCGGACCAGGATCGCCAGGCCGAAGCACCCCGCTCCGACGACCGCCGGCACCGGTCGCGGACGGCGGAGGTCGCCCAGCTCGAGCGTGCAGGCCACGACGACCGCGAACAGCGCCACGAACAGCGTCTCGGACAGGAGCACCGCGCTGTAGAGCACGAAGCCGGGCCACAGCGCGACGACCAGTCCCGCGGCGATGGCGATCCGCCGCGAGCGCGTGGGGTCGGCCGACAGCCGGCGGCCGGCGACCACGGTGGCACCTGCGGCGACCGCGCCCAGCAGGGACTGGACGACCGCGGCGACCGCCGGCAGGTGGTCGCCCAGCCCGATCAGGTCCGCCGCCTTCTGCACCGCGCCGAGGAAGAGCGGGTAGCCGGGCGGGTAGTACGCGGTCGGTTCGCCGAGGAGGCCCAGGTAGCCGTCCCCGTCGGCGATGTGGCGGGCGAAGCCCTGGTACAGCAGCGGATCGTGCAGGCCCTGGGGGGAACGGGCCGCCACCAGCGCCACGACCAGGCGGACCCCGAGCGCCACGGCGGCGACCCAGGCGACCTCCCGCCACGGGAGCCGGGCCGCGGCGCCGTCCGGGGGGATCGGGGCCGGGCCGGTCCCCTCTCGTCCCGGCACGTTCACAGGACCGTCGATCGTAGACGGAGCGCTCCTCGGCCCCATGGCACCGGGCCGATCGCCCCGGCCCCGGGAGTTGCCGGAGCGTCGCCGTGGTCCGGAGGCCGGCGTGCGAAGATGACCCGCATGTCCAGGATCACCCGCGGGGCCCGGCGCGCTCCGACGTGCGCGGCAGGAGGGCGGCCATCCGCGACCTGGTGATCATCCCTGCCTTCAACGAGGCCGCCACGCTGCCCGCGGTGCTCGCCCGGCTCGCCGACGAGGTCCCCGACTGCGACGTCGTCGTGATCGACGACGGGTCGACCGACGGCACCTGGGCGGTGGCCCGGCGCGCCGGCGTGGCGGTGCTGCGCCTGCCGTTCAACCTGGGCATCGGGGGCGCGCTGCGCACCGGGTTCCGCTACGCGGTCGCCGAGGGCTACGACCGCGGCGTCCAGCTCGACGCCGACGGCCAGCACGACCCGGCGCTGATCCCCCGCCTGCTGGCCGCGCTCGACCACGCCGACTTCGTGGTCGGCAGCCGGTTCGGCGGCGAGGGCTCGTACGACGTGGGCACCACGCGGCGCAGCGCCATGCGGGTCCTCGAGGTCGCCATGCGGGTCCTGTCGGGCCGGACGTTCAGCGACACGAGCTCGGGCTTCCGCGCCTTCAACCGCCCGGTGCTCGAGTACTTCGCGCGCTCGTACCCGTCCGAGTACATGGAGTCCGTGGAGGTGCTGCTGGCCGCCACGTACGAGGGCTTCCGGATCGTCGAGGTGCCGGTCGAGATGCACCAGCGCGCCGGCGGTCAGGCATCCACCCTGCGGCTGCGGCTCGTCTACCACTACGTCCGGGTGCTCGTGACGATGTTCGCCAGGGCCAGCAGGCGCCGCCCCACGCTCGATCCCGACGTGGACCCGCAGGTCGGGCCCGGCACCGCGGCCTCGCAGGGCGACGGGAGCGCCGCATGACCACGACCGCCCACGTCTTCGTCATCGTCGTCACGCTCGGCACGGTCGGCTTCATCATCTGGCTCGTCCGCCAGCACCGCCTCAAGAGCAAGTTCTCGCTGCTGTGGCTGGCCATCGGCCTGGTGCTGCTCGTGCTGGCGGCGTTCCCCGACCTGCTCGACCGCGTGTCCCACGCGATCGGCATCGACTACCCGCCGGCCACGTTCCTGTTCGCCGCCGTGGCGTTCCTGTTCCTGGTGGCGGTCCACTACAGCTGGGAGCTGTCGCGCCTGGAGGAGCGGTCCCGCGTGCTGGCCGAGGAGGCCGCGCTCCTGCGCGAGTCCGTGCAGCGGCTCGAGGACCGGCTCACCGCAGCGGGGATCGGTGACGACGACCGTGCGGACGGACCGCCTCAGGCGCCCGACGGCACGGGGTCCGCGCCGTCCGACGACCCGCCGGCCTGATCCGCCGCGGCGGGCGCGTCCGAGCGCTCGCCGCGCCGGGCGTCGAACAGCCAGTGCCACCCCGCGACCAGCGCCACGGCCGCGAACAGCACGATCGACACCTCCGCGCCTGCCCGGTAGCGCGTGATGCCGAAGGTGATGGCGGCCGTGATCGTGGCCAGGACCGGCCCGACCAGCAGCGGCGAGATCGGCACCTTGCGCCGCACCAGCACCACCGCGCCCGGCACGGCCAGCACCAGGAGCACGAAGTAGGACCACAGCGCCTCGCGCACCAGGCCGAACCCGGTGCCGGGCTCGCCGCCGGCGCGGCCCTCGATGTAGCCGTCGTCCACGATCGATTCGTCGGGCCGGAACACGCCCCACATCCGTCCGATCCGCGCCGCGACCACCTTGGGCAACTCGTCGACGTGGTCCTTCATGTAGTCGATCGCCTGGCGCTGGTAGATCTGGTCCCGCTTTGAGAGGTCCTGCTCGTCGATCTCGGGCGTGTGGGGCGGGAAGAGGCACTTGCGGTCCCAGTAGCCCAGGTTGCGGCCGCCATAGGTCAGATCGCAGTTGGCCACCACGAAGGTCTGGCCGGCGCCCGTGCTGATCAGCACGGGCTCGTCGAAGCGGGTCATGTTGTACGCGAGCCATGGACCGAACGCGGCGATCGGCACGAGCGCCGCCACCGCGAGCAGGCCGAACCGGCGGCCGAGCGGCTCGCTCCGGCGCGTCAGGACCAGCGGCAGCACGAAGAACGGGAAGATCAGGACCGCCTCGGGGCGCGTGAGCGCGGCCAGCGTCACGCCCGCCGACAGTCCTGCGACGTCGCCCCAGGTCGGCCGGTCCATGAACCGGTACGCGCACAGCAGCATGATCACGATGCCGAGCACGAACGGCGTCTCGGCCATGAGCATGCCGTCGTTGATCCAGATGTTCGGGTACACCGCAGCGAGGGTGGCGGCGACGAGTCCGACGGCCGGCCCGGCGAGGCGGCGTCCGACGTAGGCGATCAGCACCACCGACACCATGCCCATGACCGACATCAGGATCCGCTGCGACTGGGCCGAGCCCATCCCCAGCTTGTCGGCCACCGCGAGGATCACGGTCATGCCCGGCGGGTGGTCCGCACCGGGGACCGAGCGGCCCTCCTTGAAGTACTCGAACGGGTGCAGGAAGCCCTGGCCGTCGGCCACGAGCTTGGCCTGGAAGTGGTACCAGAACGCGTCGCCACCGGTCAGCGGCGCGTTCGACTGGCGGATCAGGATGAAGGCCAGCCGGATGGCGAAGCCGACCGCCACGATCGCGGCCAGCGCCGGGGCGAACCGACGTCGCGCCCAGCTCCCACCGTCTGCGTCGGGCGCCACCCGACCTGCCGACGCCGTGTCGACACCGTCGTCGCGGGGGCTGTCGACATCGCCGTCGTCGCGGGGGCCGTCGTCGCCGTCTCCGTCGCCGTCGTGGGGGCGTCCTGTCCCGGGCGCGGCGTCAGCGATGCGGTTGGACTGCGTGGACACCCGGATCCTCCGCCGTGGTCGGACCCAGGGACCCTAACGCCCTCCTATGCTCGCCCGCATGGACCGACCTGGTGAGCCGGCACGCGCCCGTCGGCAGGCGCGGCGGTGAGCGCCACCACGATCTCCGGCAGCGGCCACACGTCCGCGATCGCCCGCGGCGGCTCGCTCGTCCCCCACCTCAGCGCCCTCGACGGCGCCAGGGCGGTGGCCGCGCTCGGCGTGCTCGTGAACCACGTCGCGCTCCTGAGCGGCTGGACCGGTCGCCACCAGGGCATCGGCCAGTACCTGGCCCGGGCCGAGGTCGGCGTGTCGATCTTCTTCGTGCTGTCGGGCTACCTGCTCTACCGACCGTTCGTCGCCGACCGCCTGGCCGGGCGGGAGCAACGCGACACCCGGGACTACGCCCGGCGGCGCATCCTGCGCATCGTCCCCGCCTACTGGCTGGCGCTCACGATCATCGGCTTCGTCCTGCAGGCCCCGGGCTTCGACGAGCCGCACAGCATCGTGTCGCACTACCTGCTGCTGCAGATCTACGACATCAACCAGGTCGTCGGTGGGCCGGTGCAGCAGGCCTGGACGCTCGCCACCGAGGTCAGCTTCTACGTCTTCCTGCCGTGCTGGGCCTGGCTGCTGGCCCGGCGCAGGCGCTCCCCCGAACGCCAGCTGCGGCTCGAGGTGCTGGGCGTGGCCGCGCTGTGGGGTGGCGCCATGTTGTTGAAGGGCGGGGCGGTCGCCTCGAACCTGAACGGCGAGCAGGTGGGCATGCTCAACACCTGGCTCCCGTTCCGCATGGACGAGTTCGCACTCGGCATGGGGATCGCCGTGGCGGCCGCCTGGTTCCAGCACCGCAAGGTCACGCTGCCCACCGGGGCCCGGGCCGCCGTCCTGACGCTCGGGTCGTGGGCCGTCGCCGCGGTCCTCTACTGGTTCCTGTGCACACAGCTCGACATGCCGCTGGGGCCGATCTACACGCCGCGGCAGTCCGTCGTGCTCCGGGCGCTGTACGCCTTCGTGGCGCTGTTCGTGATCCTGCCGGCGGTGTTCGCGAGCACCGAGCGGGGTCCCGCACGGGCCGTGCTGGCCAACCGGCCGATCGTGTGGGTGGGCCTGATCTCCTACGGCATCTACCTGTGGCACGAGGCGTTCCAGGACGTGTACCTGCGGCTGACCGACCAGCCGCCGCTGCAGGCCAACGCCGTCGGCATGCTCGTGTTCACCACGCTGGCGTCCTTCGCGGCCGCCGCGGCGAGCTGGTACCTGCTCGAACGGCCGGTGATGCGCTGGGGCCGTCACCGCCGCCCCGGCTGAGCCTGGATCCACCGGTGTGATCGGTAGGTGATCGGCGCGTATCCGCGGAAAGTGCCCTTCCTGTTGCGACGATGGCGGTTCTCTACGCCTCCACAGCCGCAAACGAAAGGGCACCTTCAGAG
>JAEXGP010000272.1 GCA_023450775.1 Actinomycetes bacterium
CCCGGACGTCCTCGCCTTCTGCCGGCCCGACGCGGCGGTGGTGGTCGTGGGCACGGGGGCGAGGCCGGCGCTGCCCGCCGACGCGGCGTTCACGCTGCCCGACGGGCCCTGGCGCACCGCGGTCGGACAGGTCGGGTCCGGATCGCACCGGGGGCGTGTGCGCGTCGGCGACCTGGCCGGCGACGACCCGGTGGTCCTCCTGGAGCCGGCGTGAGCGAGCGCGAGCTGCGCCTCTGGGCTCCCGACGCCGCCGCGGTCGAGCTGCGGCTCGAGGACCGGGCGGTGACCTGCGCCCGGGACGGGCAGTGGTGGCACGCGACCGTCGACGTGGCCGACGGCGACCGGTACCGGTTCGTCGTCGACGGCGAGGAGATGCCCGACCCCCGTTCCCGGTGCCAGCCCGACGGCGCGCTCGGGCCGTCGGCCGTGCTCGACCTGCCGGGGCCCGAGCCGTCGCCGTGGTCGGGGCGCGACCTGCGCCGGGCGGTGATCCACGAGATCCACGTCGGCACGTTCAGCGAGGAGGGCACCTTCGCCGGTGCGATCGAGCACCTCGACCACCTGGCCGGGCTCGGCGTCACGCACGTGGAGCTCATGCCGGTCGCGTCCTTCGCCGGCCGGCACGGGTGGGGCTACGACGGCGTCCACCTGTCGTCGACCCACGAGCCGTACGGCAGCGCCCGCGACATGGCCGCGTTCGTCCGTGCCGCGCACGAGCGGGGCCTGGCCGTGCTGCTCGACGTGGTCCACAACCACCTGGGGCCCGAGGGCAACCTCCTGTCGCGCAGCGGCCCGTACTTCACCGACCGGTACCGGACCCCGTGGGGCGAGGCGGTGAACCTGGACGGTCCCGGCAGCGACGGCGTCCGGCGGTTCCTGCTGGACAGCGCGCGCTTCTGGATCGAGGAGGTCGGCGTGGACGGCCTGCGCATGGACGCGGTGCACGAGCTGGTCGACACCTCGGCCTGCCCGTACCTCGAGCAGGTGGTGGCCGAGGTGGGGGTGGCGGCGGAGCGGCTGGGCCGCCGGGTCGTCGTGTCGGCCGAGTCGGACCGCAACGACGCCCGCCTGGTGCTGCCCGCGCCGGCGGGTACCGGGCTCGACGCCCACTGGTCCGACGACCTGCACCACGCCGTGCACGTCACGCTGACCGGCGAGCGGCAGGGCTACTACGCCGACTACGAGCCGACCGACCTGCAGCGGGCGCTGCTCGAGGGCTACGTGTTCCAGGGCGACCGGTACGCAGAGTCGCGCGGCCTCACGCCCGGGCGGTCGGTCCACGGGGTCTCGTCGCAGCAGCTGGTGGTGGCGCTCCAGAACCACGACCAGATCGGCAACCGGGCGGCGGGGGAGCGGCTGCACCACCTGGTGGGCGTCGACCGGACGGCGGCGGCCGCCGCCCTCGTGCTCCTGTCGCCGTTCGCCGTCCTGCTCTTCCAGGGCGAGGAGTGGGCCGCATCCACGCCCTTCCCGTACTTCACGGACTTCACCGGCGAGCTGGCCGACGCCGTGCGCCGGGGTCGGCGAGAGGAGTTCGCTGCGTTCGGCTGGCGTGACGACGAGATCGCCGACCCGCAGGACCCGGCGACGTTCCGTGGCGCCGTGCTGCGCTGGGACGAGCTCGGCGACGGCGAGCACGCCCGGGTGCTCGGGTGGTACCGGCAGCTCCTCCGGATCCGGGCGGAGCACCCCGACCTCGAACCGGGTCCGCTCCCGCTGGCCGACCACCACGTCGACCTGGTCGACGGCGTGGTGCTCGTCCGCCGTGGCGACCTGACGGTCGTCGCCGACCTGCGCCCCGGCGGCGCGCCCTGTCCCACGGCGGCACCGGGAGCGGTGGTCGCGTCCTGGGGCGACGTCTCGCACGACGGCGACCGGGTCACCACCTCGCCCGGCTCCGCCGTGGTCGTGGACGCCCGCTGAGCGCTGCCGACCGCCCGCGCGCGTGAGCCCGACGGCAGCGGGTAGGGGCCGGGCGAACCGGCCCGGGCCCGAGCCCCGGCCCACGACGGAGGAGGCAGCGCGATGGACGTCATCGACCACCTGGAGCAGGAGCACCGCACGGCGGAGCAGCTGGTCGCCCGCCTGAAGGACGGCGAGCCCGGCCCCGAGCGGGACGCGGCGCTCGAGGAGCTGAAGAGCTCGCTCGACACCCACATGGCGGTCGAGGAGCGGTTCATCTACCCGCTCGTCGAGCAGGTCTTCGACGAGGAGGAGCGCGAGGGCGCCGACGTCGAGCACGACCTGTCGCGGCGCGGCCTGAAGTGGCTGTTCGACCTGAAGGACCGTCCCGGCTTCGACGCCGCGCTCGACATGTTCGAGGCGGGCCTCGACCACCACGTCAGCGAGGAGGAGGACGAGATCTTCCCGAAGCTCCGCCAGGAGGTCGGCGACCAGTTGGCCGCCATGGACCCAGAGGAGCTGGAGGAGAAGGTCGAGTCGGGCGGCGGCGACGACGGCCCCACGCGGGACGAGCTGTACCGCCAGGCCCAGGAGCAGGACATCCCCGGTCGCTCCAAGATGGACAAGGAGGAGCTGGCGGAGGCCGTGCAGGGCACGTCCTGACCGCGGCTCCGTCTGCCCACGCTCTGTCCCGCAGGGAGGTGCCGATCGGCAGCTCCCTGCGGGCGAAGCCTCAGCGGCCCGGCTGGAAGAGGACCTTCACCGCTCCGTCCTGCTTCTTCTGGAAGGTCTCGTAGGCGGCGGGGCCCTCGTCGAGCGGCACGCGGTGCGTGGCGAAGTGGTCCACGCCGAGCGGGTCGTCGTCGCCGGTGAGCAGCGGCAGGATCTCGGGCACCCAGCGCTTCACGTTGGCCTGGCCCATCCGCAGCTGGACCTGCTTGTCGAACAGCGTGAGCATCGGCAGCGGATCGGCCATCCCGCCGTACACGCCGCTCAGCGAGATCGTGCCGCCCCGACGGACCAGGTCGATGGCGGCGTGGAAGGCCGCCATCCGGTCCATGCCGGCGTGCTGCATGAGCTGCTCCGTGAGCGAGTCGGGGAGCAGCGCCGTCATCCGGTGGGCCATCGTGCCGATCGCGTCGCCGTGGGCCTCCATGCCGACGGCGTCGATGACGGCGTCGGGGCCCCGGCCGTCGGTGAGCTCGCGCACCGCCTCGACCAGGTCGTCGGTGCCGGCGAGGTCGATCGCCACCACGCCGTTCGCGGCCGCCCGCGCGAGCCGTTCGGGAACCAGATCGATGCCGATGACGGTGCCGGCGCCACGATGCATGGCGATGCGCGTGGCCATGTCGCCGATCGGGCCCAACCCCAGCACGGCCACGCTGCCGCCGGGCGGGATGGCGGCGTACTCGACCGCCTGCCACGCGGTCGGCAGGACGTCGGACAGGTAGACGAAGCGGTCGTCGGGAGGGCCTTCGGGAACGACGATGGGACCGAACTGGGCCTGGGGCACCCGCAGGTACTCGGCCTGGCCGCCGGCGACCGATCCGTAGAGCTTCGTGTAGCCGAACAGCGCCGCACCCATGCCCTCCTCCCGGACCTGGGTGGTCTCGCACTGGGTCATCAGCCCTTGACCGCACATGAAGCAGTGGCCGCACGAGATGTTGAACGGGATGACCACGCGGTCGCCGGGGCGGATGTGCTCCACCTCGGTCCCGACCTCCTCGACGATGCCCATGGGCTCGTGGCCGAGGATGTCGCCCTCGGTCAGGAACGGGGCCAGCACCTCGTAGAGGTGGAGGTCCGAGCCGCACAGGCCGCTGGAGGTGACGCGGATCACCGCATCGGTCGGCTCCTCGATCTTCGGGTCGGGCACCTCCTCGCAACGGACGTCGCGCCGGTCGTGCCACACCAGTGCCTTCATGTTCCACTCCTGTC
>JAEXGP010000312.1 GCA_023450775.1 Actinomycetes bacterium
CCTCTCCCCTCCCGTCGAGCTCGACGTCGTCGAGGAGGTGATCGACGGCGCGACGGCCAAGGTCATCGTCGGCACCGTCACGGTGACCGAGGCGTACAACGGACCGCCGTGGGACAACACGCACGGCGGCGTGATCGCGGCGATCTTCGACGAGCTGCTCGGTTCCGCGGCGATCGCGGAGGCCGGTGGCGGCTACACCGGACGGCTGACCGTCAACTACCGGCAGCCGACCCCGATCCTCCAGCCGCTCGAGCTGCGAGGGTGGGTGGCCGACATCGATGGTCGCAAGGTCACGGCGAAGGGCGAGATCCGCTGCGGCGGCGCCGTCACCGCCGACGCCGAGGGCCTCTTCATCCAGACCGCCGGCACGCTCACCTCGAGCGACTGACCTGCGTCGGCACGGCGCGCTGGCGGCCGGCGCGGGCAGGATGCGGGCATGCCCAGCAACCCCGCCCCGACGCGCCCTGCCGATCCCCGACGCCGAGCGGCCGACCCTCGACGGGCGCGAGCGCTCCCGATCCTCGCCTCGCTCCTGCTCGTCACGGCGCTCGTCGCCGGCGCGTGCTCCGACGACGACAGCGGCTCCCCCGGCGACACCACGACCACCACCACCGCCGCCCGGTCCGGGGTGCCCGAGGCCGACGGCGGCCCCGACGACCCGGCGTTCGCGACGCCCGGGCCGTTCGAGGTGGGCGTGACCACCCTCTCGCTGCCGGACCGCGAGGTCGAGGTCTGGTACCCGGCTGCGGAGGGCAGCACGGACGGTCAGCCCGAGGCCACCTACGACCAGCTCGACGCCCTGCCGCCCGATCTCGCCGCCGCAGCCCCGGCGCTGCTGCCCGCGGACGTGCCGATCTCGGTCCTGACCGTCACGATGACCGACACCTACCGCGACGTGCCGCCCTCGGACGAGGGCCCGTTCCCGCTCGTGCTGTTCTCCCACGGGTTCGGCTCCTTCCGGATGGACGCCTCGGCGCTCCTGCGCGGCATCGCCTCATGGGGCTTCGTGGTGGCCGCGCCCGACCACACCGAGCGGGGACGGGCCGCCATGGTGACCGGTTCGGCGAAGGGCGACACCGCCAAGGACGTGGCGGTCCTCATGGACACGATCACGCTCGTCGGCGACGCGACCGGCCCCCTGGCCGGGCTGACGGACACCGACCTGGTGGGCGCCGTCGGCCACTCCGCCGGCGGACGGGCCGTCCTGACGGCCCTGTCCGAGCCCCAGATCGACGTCGCGGTCGGTTGGGCGGCGGCCGGCCGCGAGGACGCACCGGCCCCCGAGAAGCCGTCGATGAACATCGCGGCGCGGGAGGACGTCCTCGTCCCGCTCACCGAGGTGGAGGAGACGTACGCCGGGCTCGCCCCGCCGAAGCGCCTGGTCGTCATCGACGGCGCCGGCCACAACTCGTTCACCGACATCTGCCTGGCCGTCGCCAACGGCAACGACCTGATCGGCCTCGCGCAGCGGATCGGCATCCAGATCCCCGCGGAGCTGGCGGAGGGCGGCAAGGACGGGTGCGCCCCGGAGTCCACTCCGCCCGCCACGGTCTGGGCGATCACGCAGAACTTCACGGTGGCGGAGCTGCGCCAGGGCCTCGGGCTGGACGACAGCGGCACCGGCCTCGGCGAGGGGGTCGCCGGCGAGTTCGACGCGAAGGTCGAGTACCGGCAGGACCTCGAGTGACCGCCGACCACCTGGCCTTCGCGGACGCCACCGCGTGCGTGCTGGCGCTCGGCGCCGGTGAGGTCTCGTCGCGCGAGCTGCTCGAGCACCTCGTCGACCGCATCGACCGGCTCGACGGGCCCGTGAACTCAGTGGTCACGCTCGACCTCGATCGGGCCCGGGCCCGTGCCAACGAGGCGGACCGCGCCACCGCGGAGGGCCGGTCGAGGGGCCCGCTGCACGGCCTTCCGATGACGGTCAAGGACGTCTGGGAGACCGCCGGGATCCGCACGACGAGCGGTGCGCCTGCACTGGCGGATCACGTGCCCGGCACCGACGCCGTCGCCGTCGCCCGACTGCTGGAGGCGGGGGCGGTGGTGTTCGGCAAGACCAACACGCCGCTGTACGCCGGCGACGTACAGACCTTCAACGACGTGTTCGGGACCACCGGCAATCCCTGGGACCCGACCCGGTCGGCCGGCGGCTCGTCGGGCGGGGCGGCCGCCGCCGTCGCAGCCGGCTTCACGCCGCTCGAGCTCGGCAGCGACATCGGCGGCTCGATCCGGCTGCCGTCCCACCTCTGCGGCACGTTCGGTCTCAAGCCGTCATGGGGGCTCGTGCCGTCGCGGGGCCACATCCCCGGGCCGCCGGGCTCGCTCCTGGAGGTCGACGTCAACTCCGGCGGCCCGATGGCGCGGTCGGTGCGGGACCTGTCGCTCGGCCTCGACGTGATCGCCGGGCCGCTGCCCGAGGACGCGGTCGCGTGGCGCCTGGACCTGCCCTCCGCGGACCCGGTCGGCGTGGCGGACCTCCGCATCGGTGCCGTGCTCGACGACGCGGCCCACCCGGTCGCTGCCGAGGTACGCCACGTGCTGCGCTCCGCGTTCGACCGCCTCGCGGATGCCGGCGCGCGGGTCGAGGAGATCGAGCTCCCGGTCCCGCTGCCGGACATGTACGCGTCCTGGCAGCGCCTGGTCCTGCCGATCATCGGCTCCGACCTGCCCGAGGACGTCCGGGCCGAGTTCAAGGCGCTCGCCCCGGAGATGACGGGCGACGACACGGCGTCGCGTGCGTTGCGGTCGATGGTCGCCGACCACCGGGACCGCGCCCGGGCGGACCAGGCCCGCCAGCACCAACGTCGGCGCTGGGCCGACGCGTTCGAGACCGTCGACGTGGTGCTCTGCCC
>JAEXGP010000327.1 GCA_023450775.1 Actinomycetes bacterium
CGTCACGGATCCCGCGGCGCTGCTGCTCGACGAGCCGCTCTCCGCGCTCGACGCCGGCAGCCGTGCCGCGGTTCGGCGGGAGCTGCGCCGGCATCTCGGCGAGTTCCCGGGCGCCACCGTCCTGGTCACCCACGACGCGCTCGACGCGCTCGCCCTGGCCGACCGCGTGGCGGTCCTCGAGGACGGGCGCGTCACGCAGTCGGGATCGCTCGCCGAGGTGACCGGCACGCCTCGCACGCCGTACGTGGCGGAGCTCATGGGCACCAACCTGGTGGCCGGCACGGCCCACGGCACCGAGGTCGTCGTCGACGACGCCGGCACCGGCGCGTCGCCGGTCGCCACCGTGGTCGTGGGCGAGACGCACCACGGCCCGGTCCTGGTGCTGGTCCGCCCGAGCTCGGTCACCCTGCAGCGCGACGAGCCCACCGGCAGTCCCCGCAACCGATGGCGATCGACGGTGTCGGGCTTCGACCTGATGGGCGACCGCGTGCGGGTGCGGCTCGACGGTCCGGTCCCCCTGGTCGCCGAGGTGACGGCGGCTGCCGTCACCGAGATGGGGCTGGTCGAGGGCACCCGGTTGTGGGCGGCCGTGAAGGCGACGGACCTGGAGGTCGTCGAGCGTTGACCCTCGCGAGCGGCCTGTCACAGGGGTTCCCTACTGTTGGCGCCATGGCCTCGCACCGCACGCCGCTCGGCACCCCCGCTGACTCGCCGCTCGACGACGTCCAGCTCGACGCAGAACTGGACGCGGCGTTCGAGCGCCACCGCACCGAGCTCACGGGCTACTGCTACCGCATGCTGGGCGCGCCGTCCGAGGCCGAGGACGCGGTGCAGGAGACCATGCTCCGGGCGTGGCGCTCGGCCGACCGGTTCGAGGGTCGTTCCACCGCTCGCACGTGGCTGTACCGCATCGCCCACAACGTCTGCATCGACATGCACCGCAGCCCGCAGCGCCGTGCTCGCCCCATGGAGATGGGACCGGCGTCGCGCACCTCCGAGCTGGTGCTCGGCGACCAGCGCGAGGAGCACGTCTTCGTGCAGCCGGCGCCCGACTCGCTGGTGGTCGACCTGTCCGCGGACCCCGCGGACGTGGCCGCCGCCCGTGAGTCCATCCGCCTGGCGTTCGTCGCCGCGCTCCAGCACCTGCCGCCCAAGCAGCGGTCGGTGCTCATCCTGTGCGAGGTGCTGCGCATGCCGGCCGCCGAGGTGGCGGACCTGCTCGACACGTCGGTCGCGTCGGTCAACAGCGCGCTGCAGCGGGCGCGGGCCACGTTGTCGGACCGGGACGTCGAGCCGCTCGGCGACCCGCTCGACGAGCAGCACCAGCGGCTGCTCGAGCGCTACGTCGACGCCTTCGAGCGCTACGACATCTCCGAGCTGGTCACCCTCCTCCGGGACGACGCCGTCCTGTCCATGCCGCCGTGGGACACGTGGATCCAGGGGCGCGACGACCTGCACGACTTCTACCTGGGCCCGGGCGCCGAGTGCCGCGGCAGCCGCCTGCTGCCCATCGCGCTCAACGGCTGCGCCGGCTTCGCGCAGTACCGGCAGGTCTCGCCCGGCGTGTGGCGCCCGTGGAGCATGCAGGTGATCGAGGTCGTGGACGGTGCCATCTCGGCGCACCACAACTTCCTGTATCCCGAGACGTTCGTCGCCTTCGGGTTCCCCGCCGAGCTGACCAGCTGAGCTGACCAGCTGAGCCCGCCGGGATCACCCGGAAGCCGTTCGGGCGTTCTCGGAGGCGCGAGGTAGGTTCCGGCGGTGACCACCCCCGCCGACGCGTCCGCCGCGCCCCAGGACGGCGCCCGCCCCCGGGACGGGCTCCCCGGACCGGACCACGACGGCAGCGGCGGGTCGCTCTTCAGCGTCGGTTTCGCCATGGTCACGCTCGCCACGTTCGCCTACTTCCTGGCGCTCGGGGCCCTGCTCCCGACCCTCCCGCTCTACGTGGAGGACGAGCTCGGCGGCAGCAGCGTCGCCGTCGGGGTGGTCGTGGGCAGCTTCGCCATCTCGGCCGCCGTGCTCCGCCCCTTCGCCGGTCGGATCGGCGACACGCGCGGCCGTCGGGTGCTCGTGATCGGCGGGTCGCTGGTCATGGGCCTGTCGGTGCTCGCCTACACGGTCGTCAGCAACGTCGTCGGCCTGGTCGGGCTCCGGCTGCTCACCGGCGCGGGAGAGGCCGCCATGTGGGTCGGCGCCGCGACCGCCATCCAGGACATGGCGCCCGACGACCGCCGCGGCGAAGCCGCCTCGTACTTCTCGGTCTCGCTGTACGCGGGCCTGGCGTTCGGGCCGCTGATCGGCGAGCTGCTGCGCGACTCGTCGGGGTTCGACGCGGTGTGGATCTTCGCCGGCGTCTGCGGACTCGTCGCCTGCGTGTTCGGGTGGGGGACGCCGCGGGACGTCCGTCGGGAGCCGCAGCCGTTCCGCCTGCTGCACCCGGCCGCGATCGGTCCGGGCTCGATCCTGCTGCTCGGCATGCTCCCGTTCATCGGCTTCGCCACCTTCATCGCGCTCTACGGTCCCGAGGTCGGCGTGGACGACGTCGCGCCGCTGCTCCTCGGCTACGGCGTGCTGGTGCTGGTCATCCGCGTGGTGGGCGCCAAGCTGCCGGACCGGCTGGGCTGGACGCGCGCCTCCTCCGCGGCGCTCGCGGTGCTCGCCGTCGGTGGCCTGGTGCTGGGGCTCTGGCACGGCGCCGCCGGGATCTGGGTCGCCGTGCTCGCCCTGGCGGTGGGCATGTCGCTGCTGTTCCCGGCGCTGTTCAGCGCCACGGTCGCGAGCGTGCCCGAGGAGGAGCGGGGCCAGGCCGTCGGCACGTTCTCGCTGGCGTTCGACCTGGCGAACGGCTTGGGCCCGGCGCTGCTCGGCGTGGTGGTCGCGGTCGGCAACTACCAGGTGGCGTTCGCGGTCGCCGGTCTGGCGGCCATGGCCGGGCTCGGTCTGGTGGGCCCGGTGGCACGCCGGGGAGCACGTCACCAGGCCGCGTCGCTGCACTGACGGGGTCCACGCCCGCAGGCCGCTCGTCGCGACGCCACGGCGAGGTCCGGCGGACCGGGGCATGATGAGGCGTCGGGCGTCGGGCTCGGCCAACGACGATCCGGGGGACGGGTGGGCACCAACCAGCGCAGCCAGGTGGAGATGACGGACGCGGAGATCACCGAGTTCGTCGAGAACAGCCGGACGTGCACGCTCGCCACGATCGGCGCCGACGGCCGGCCCCACCTGGTCGCCATGTGGTACGCCGTCGTCGACGGCGAGATCTGGTTCGAGACCAAGGCGCGGTCGCAGAAGGCGGTGAACCTCCGCCGGGACCCTCGGGTCACGCTGCTCATCGAGGACGGCCTCACGTACGACAAGCTGCGCGGGGTGAGCTTCGACGGCACGGCCGAGGTCGTCGAGGACCCCGACGTGCTGTGGAAGGTCGGCGTCAGCGTGTGGGAGCGCTACAACGGCCCGTACACCGAGGAGATGAAGCCGCTCGTCGAGTTCATGCTCCACAAGCGGGTCGCGGTCCGGGTCGACGTGAGCCGCACCCGGTCGTGGGACCACCGCAAGCTCGGCATGGACGCCATGGAGCTCGGCGGCACCACCGCAGAGCACCTCGACGACCAGCTCCGCTGAGCTCGAGGAGACCGGACGATGGCACATCCCCGCACCTTCCGCTTCGCTGCCGAGCTGCACGAGCCGCTCGAGGGCCGGAGCTGGATCGAGTCGTTCCAGGAGCTGGAGGACCTCGGCTACTCCACGCTGTTCCTGCCCGACCACTTCGACGAGGGGCCCGGGCCGCTCGCCACGCTCGGCGCCGCCGCTGCCGTGACGACCACGCTGAAGCTCGGGCTGCTGGTGCTCGACTGCGACTACCGGCATCCGGCGGTCGTGCACCGGGAGCTCGCCACGATCGACGTGCTGTCGGAGGGGCGGCTCGAGGTGGGCCTCGGCGCCGGCTGGAAGGCGACCGACTACGAGAAGACCGGGATCCCCATGGACCGGCCCGGCGTCCGCGTCGACCGCCTGATCGAGCACACCGCGGTGCTCAAGGGCCTGTTCGCCGGCGGTCCGTTCACGTTCCACGGCGAGCACTACACGATCACCGACCTGGAGGGCACGCCCGCGCCGCACACGCCCGGCGGGCCGCCGATCCTGATCGGCGGCGGCGCACGACGGGTGCTGGGCTTCGCCGCCCGCCACGCGGACATCGTCGGCGTGAACGCCTCCATCCACTCCGGAACGATCGACACCGACGCCGCCCACGACGCGCTGCCCGACCGCATCGACGAGAAGGTCGCCCGGGTCCGGGAGGCGGCGGGGGAGCGCTTCGACGACCTGGAGCTGAACGCCTGGCTGTCGGTCGCGCAGATCACCGACGACACCGAGGGCGTGGCAGCGCTCGTCGCCGAGCTGTTCGACGCCCGTCCCGAGGACGTGTTGGCGTCGCCGCTCGCGCTGATCGGCAGCGAGGCGGAGATCGGCGACCGACTGCGTGAGCGGCGCGAGCGGTGGGGCTACTCCTACACCGTGATCCCCGGCGCCGAGGCCCGGAACTTCGCCCCGCTCGTGCAGTCGCTCACCGGCACCTGACCGGCTTCGGCCCCACCTTCGGCGGACGCGTTCGTCCGCAGACGACGAGAACCGCCGCGAGAGCGGGTGAGTGGGGGCGGCCGGCGGGGTCGAGCACACTGTCGGCCGTGCCGCACGACTCCCGTCACGACGAGGCCCTGCCCGACATCGACCCGACCCGGTTCTTCTCCGCCGACCTGCGCGTCGGCCGGGTGCTCGAGGTCCGGCCCTTCCCCGAGGCCCGCAAGCCGGCGTACCAGCTCGCGGTCGACTTCGGACCGGTCATCGGCGCGCTCGAGACCTCCGCGCAGGTGACCAACTACGAGCCGGAGGAGCTCGTCGGCCGGCTCGTGATCGGCGCGGTGAACCTGGGGACTCGCCGCATCGCCGGGTTCAAGAGCCAGTTCCTGGTCCTCGGCGCCGTCGAGGCCGACGGCGCGGTGCAGCTGCTGCGTCCCGACGGCGACCCGCCACCCGGCACCCGAGTCGCCTGACCCTCGCTTTCGCACCGATCTCCGTCGTGTGGCGACCAGAACGTCTGCCAAAGCCGCGGGAGTAGGGTCCTGCCGGTACAGGTCGACCGACGATCCGACACGATCGAGGAGCACGATGAGCAGCAGCGACTTCCCCTACGCCGATCGGTTCCCGGTCAACCGTACGCTGCCGCAGACGGGCCGTAGCCGCGAGGACATCCTCGACGAGCTCGGCCAGATGGCCAAGGAGGAGGACGCCTTCTGGGAGACCGGCAAGGTCTCCGGGACCATGTACTGCGGCGACCACACGCACTACGACTTCCTCACCCAGGCGTTCGGCCTGTTCGCCCACGTGAACGTGCTGCAGCGGGACATGTGCCCGAGCGCCACGCGATTCGAGGGCGAGATCATCGCCATGGCGCTCGACCTGTTCCATGCCGAGGCGATCACCGACGGCGACCCGGCGGGCATGGTCACGAGCGGCGGCACCGGTTCCATCGCCCACGCGGTGCTCGCGTACCGCGACCACGCCCGTCAGACCCGCGGCATCACCCAGCCCAACTTCGTGAAGCCCGAGACCGGTCATCCGGCGTTCGACAAGGCATGCCACCTGTTCGGCATCGAGCTGCGGGTGGCGACGGTCGACCCGGTCACCACGAAGGTCGACATCGACTCGGTCGCCGGGCTGATCGACGACAACACGATCGCGATCCTGGGCTCGGCCGGGAACTACCCGTACGGGACCATCGACGACATCGCCGCGCTGAGCGACCTCGCCGTCGAGCGGGGGGTGGGGCTGCACGTCGACGGGTGCCTGGGCGGCTTCATCCTGCCGTTCGGCCAGGAGCTCGGCGTCGAGGGCATCCCGGTGTTCGACTTCCGCCTCCCCGGCGTGACCACGATCTCGGCCGACACGCACAAGTACGGCTACTCGGTGAAGGGCACGTCGGTCTGCCTGTTCCGGGACAAGGCGGTCCGCAACAGCCAGTACTTCTTCCGCACCGACTGGACCGGCGGCAAGTACTGCTCCCCGGGCATGGACGGCTCCCGCTCGGGCGGCCTGCTCGCGGCGACGTGGGCGTCCATGGTGCACCTGGGCCGCGAGGGCTACCTCCGCTACGCCGAGCAGATCTTCGACGCTGCGGCGCAGATGAAGGCGTCGATCCTCAGCCACCCGGAGCTGCGCCTGATGGGCGAGCCCACGTTCGTGCTGAGCTTCACCTCCGACGAGTTCGACATCTACCTGGTGAACGACTTCATGCGCACGCGTGGCTGGCGCTTCAACGGCCAGCAGTACCCGAACGCGATCCACATCGCGGTCACCCGGCCCCAGACCCTGCCGGGCGTGACCGACGCGTTCGCCACGGACCTGGCCGACGCCGTCGAGTACGCCAAGGAGGCCACGGCCCGGGGCGAGGCGGCGGCCAGCGGCGCCATCTACGGCGGCGTGGCGGGCGGCATGACCGACGAGGCGGACGAGTTCATCCGCATGGTCATGGCCGACATGATGGACACGCAGCAGTCGCTCCCGCCCGCGTGACAGCGTTCCGATCGTGACAGCTCCCCGACCGTGAGCCTCGTCGGCCGGCTCGTCGACGCGGTCGGCCGCGACCTCGGGGCGGAGCCGACATCGGTGACCAGGCTGGGCGGCGGCGACGTGGCCGAGTCCGTGCGCATCGACCTGCTGGACGGTCGCACGGTGTTCGCCAAGACGCACGCGTCGCCCCCGCCGGGCTTCTTCACGACCGAGGCGACCGGGCTCCGCTGGCTCGCCGACGCGCACGCGGTCGCGGTGCCCGTCGTGCTGTCCCTCTCGGACGGCGACGACCCCGACGGCGACGGGCCGGCGCGACTGGTGCTGGAGTGGATCGACGCCGGCCGTCCGACAGGCGCCGCCGACACCGAGCGCCGCCTGGGCCGGGAGCTCGCGGCGCTGCACGCCGCCGGG
>JAEXGP010000355.1 GCA_023450775.1 Actinomycetes bacterium
CCGTACCCGGCGGAGCCTTCTACAGACGTCGCGTCACGCGGATGCGAGGGCCCCGATCCCGACGACCGCGACGCCGAGCAGGAACGACACCGTCGCGATCCAACCGAGCACCTGGCCCGCCCGTGCCGCACCCCGACCCCTCGTCGGAGTGCGCACGTCGTCGTGCCGGCGCATGGCGTAGTGACTGAACAGGACCGCCAGCGGTCCCGTGATGATCAGGAGCGGAGCGAGGAGGCCGCACCAGAGGGCCACGACCGACCACGGTTCGGTCGGTGCGTCGGGGCCCGAGACGATCGTGAGCGAGAGCTTGTCGTAGAGCGTCTGGTGTCGACGGTCCCAGAAGAACCAGAGCCACGGCAGTGCGTAGGCCACCAGGCCAAGCAGTGCGAGCACCACGATCGGCGTCACCGGCGGGTCGTCGGTGTCACCGCCCGCCATGCCGACGACCGCGAACACGAACGGCAGCACCAATAACATCGGAAGGAGCGAGGAGACCAGTGCGCGCCAGAACGCCTGCGCCCGTCCGATGCCGTCGCCCTCGACGTCGTCGATCCGCAGCTTGGCGATGCCCATGCCGACGCTCGCACCCTGACGTGCCATCCGCCCCGGGACCAGACGCCACCAGACCCAGAACATCACGATCACGTAGACCGCGAGCACCGCGTAGACCAGCGCGACGTTGTCGGGGCGGCAACCGGTGCCGAGCATCTGGCCGGACGCCGTCGGGGTCCAGTTCGTGCAGCTGCTCGGATCCACGCTCGACGACGACCCGATGAGCGCCAGCAGTCCGTAGGTCACGAGGACGACGGGCAGCTGGGCCAGACCCACGATGAAGCCGTCGAGGATCAGGCCACCGAGCCGATCCGAGAACGCGGCCGGGGCGAAGGACGGTCCCGAGTGCCACCTGTGCGCCGGCGGCTGCGTGGCTGCTGGAGGTGCTCCACCCCAGCTCCACCCCGCTCCCCCTCCGTCGGCCGGGGGTCCGGACCGCATCGGAGGTGCCGACGGCTCGGGTGACGGCAACGGCGGCGGCACGGCCGCAGGTGCCGCGACCGCCTGGTGCACGAACGGCTGCTGCGCCGCCGGCTGGAACGGTGGCGGTTCGAGCGGGGCCGGCTGCAGCGGTGCGGCAACGGCAGGCGCCGGGGCTTGCGGTGTCGGAGCCGCCTGGGGCGCCGGGGCAGCCTGCGGCGTCGGCCGCGGCTTGGTGGACGTGGTCCACGACGTCCCGTCCCAGAACCGGAGCCCGGACGCGTCCGCCGGATCCTCGTACCACCCCGCCTCGGCCACTGCGCCCCCTCCCCTTTCGGCGGCGAGGCTACGTGATGGAACGTCGGTGCATCTCCTGCGCCCGGGCACCCGTGCACCCGGGCGCAGGAGATCTCACCGTCAGGCGGCGTGCGCCGCCGCCATCGCCTCGTGCATGGCGTCGAGCTCGGCCTGTCCGGGCCACTCCACCGGCAGGTGGTACGGGAGCTCGGTCAGCAGGTTGAAGCCGGTCTCCACCTGGTTGCCGCGCAGCGTCACGCCGTGGCAGCTGGCGATCGCCGTCGGCTCCAGGGCCCGGATCGCCTGGAGGTGCGTCGCGTACTTGTCCGGGTCCACCCACGACATCCACGGGCTGATCATCAGCTGCTGGCCGATGTACGCCTCCCGGAAGAAGCCGGGGTCGAGGTCGAGGATGTTGTCGACCAGGTGGGTCACCGGCGAGCCGAACGCGTCGGCCGCCCAGTAGACACCGGTCGAGCTGTCGAACAGCCCTCGGGTGGTGGGGCTGTCGAAGACGGGCGGCACGACCGCGTGCAGCTCGCGGTCCCCCGCGTGCCACGACTCGCCGCCGTTCACCCAGCGCATGCGGTCGACCGGCAGCTGCGTGTCCGCGGCCATGCGCTCCACCGAGAACCAGTTGGTCACGACGGTGGCGTTCGGGCAGGCGTCCATCACCTGCAGCACGTTGCCGACGTGGTCCACGTCGTCGTGGGACAGGTACACCCACTTCACGTCCTCGGGCTCGACGACGGCGAAGGCCTGCTCCAGCCAGACGTCACGGTTGAGCGCCGCTCCCGTGTCCACGATCACGGGCTCCTGGCCGGTGATCACCATGGTGTTGAGGTGCACGGCCACCGGGGCCACACCCTCGCCGCCGATCTGGCGCAGGACATAGGTGTCGGGGGCGATCAGGTCGGCGTCCACGAAGCGGATCGGGTTGTCAGGAGCGGGTTCCGGGGCGCCCGGTTGCTCGACGACCGGCTGCTGGGTCGTCGGGTCGGTTGCGCCGAGCGAGGCCTCTGCGGCGAGCTCCCCGATGGTGGCGTCCCGCAGCGCCGGGTCGATGGTGGTGCCGGTGGTGGTGTCGTACATGGTGTGCTCCTCCTGTGGGTCGGTGCTGCAGTTGTCCCACCCACCGCTTGACGAGGACTTGCTGCTCGCTGGGCACACCCGTGGACCTCGCATCAAGTGGACGTCGAGCGCAGCGCGCGACAACTGGAGGCCCCACTCACAGGAGGTTCTCCCATGCGGATCGGCATGCAGCTCGCCCAGGGCGGGCGCCAGGCCGACGCGGCGGCCGTCCGGGCGTCTGCCCGGGCGGCGGAATCGCTCGGCTACGACTCGGTCTGGGTGCTCGACCGTCTGCTGGCGCCGCTCGACCCTCGCACCGACTACCCCGCCACGCCCGACGGAAAGGTGCCTGCCGAGCAGCGTGCCGTGCTCGATCCCCTCGCCACGCTGGCGTTCGCCGCCGCCTGCACCGAGCGGGTCCGTCTGGGCACGAGCGTGCTGGTCGGGCCGTGGTACCGGCCGGTCGCGCTCGCCCGCTCGCTGACGGCCGTCGACGTGCTGAGCGAGGGCCGGCTCTCGGTCGGCCTCGGCCTGGGATGGTCGCTCGACGAGTACGAGGCGCTGGGCGTGCCCATGCGCGGGCTCGCTCCGTTGCAGGAGGAGCTGCTCGACGTGCTGGACGTGGTCTGGCAGCCGGGTCCCTCCGCGTACCAGGGCCCGACGGTCGACCTGCGGCCGTCCGAGATCGGCCCGCCGCCCGTGCAACGCCCCCGACCGCCGATCCTGCTCGCCGCCTACACGCCTGGGGCGATGGACCGCGTCGCCCGGCGAGGTGACGGCTGGACGCCCGCCGGGCTACCGGTCGACATGCTGGCCCCGATGTTCGCGTCGCTGCGAGACCTGACCGCCGGCTACGGACGAGACGCCGATCGGCTCGAGATGGTGGTGCGGGCGAACATCGTGCTCACCGACGCGCCGATCGACGGCGAGCGCCAGAGCTACCACGGCGACCTGGAGCAGATCGCCGGCGACCTCGAAGCCACGCGTGCCGCCGGCGCCCACGAGGTCGTGCTCGCGCTGTACGGCAACCGAGACGTCGACGAGACCCTCGACGCCCAGTCCAAGCTCCTCAGCTTCCTTCGCTGAGCGACCGAGCCCGTCCCCACCCCGGCCGTCGTCCCCCCCCCGCAGTCCCGCGCGGGCCGCGGGCAGCCCCGCACCGTC
>JAEXGP010000374.1 GCA_023450775.1 Actinomycetes bacterium
AGTCCGGCGTGGTTCCACCAGCGGCGGTCGCCCACGTGCGAGTGCGCACCCGGGCCGACGCCCCACCAGTCGTCGTCGCGCCAGTAGAGGAGGTTGTGGCGGCAGCGATCGGCCGGGGTGCGGGCCCAGTTCGACACCTCGTACCAGTGCAGGCCCGCGTCCTCGGCCCGGGACGACAGCGCCTCGTACCGCTCCGCGGCCTCGTCGGGCGACGGCGCCCGCAGCGCACCGCTGCGGACCCGGGCGGCGAGCTTGGTGCCCGGCTCGATGCCGAGCGCATAGGCCGACAGGTGATCGGGCTCCAGGGCCAGCGCCGCGCCGAGCGTCCGGTCCCAGTCCGCCGCGGTCTCGCCCGGGGTGCCGTGGATGAGGTCGAGCGACACGCTGCCGATCCCGGCGGCCCTGGCGGCCGACACCGCCCGGGGCACCGACTCCGGGTCGTGGGTCCGGTCGAGCAGGTCGAGGACGCGTGGCACCGCGCTCTGCATGCCGAACGACACGCGGGTCACGCCGAGCGCGGCCAGCTGGTCGAGCTGGCCGTCCGCCAACCCGTCGGGGTTGGCCTCGAGCGAGACCTCCAGGTCGTCGTCCACGTCGAAGCGCCGGCGGATCTCGTCCAGCACCTCGCCGAGCAGGGCGGGCGCGACCGCCGTCGGCGTCCCCCCGCCCAGGAACACGCTCGTGAGCGGCGGTCGGTCGGGACCTCGAAGCGCCGTGAGCTCCCGGTCGGCGACCGAGATCTCGGCCACCGCCGCGTCGGCCCACCGCCGGTGCGTCTGGTCCGCCGACAGCTCGCCGGGTGCGTAGGTGACGAACGCGCAGTACCCGCACCGGCGCGCGCAGAACGGCACGTGCACGTAGAGCCCGAGCGCCGGTGCCGTCGTCGCCATCCGCCCCACCCTCCCCGTTCCGACCGTCGGATCACAACCGGGGGCGGCGAGCCGACGACCAGCGACGGCCGAGGTGATCCGGGGAGCGCCGTTACCCGTTGGGACGGTCCCGGGCGCGGCCCGTAGCCTTGACGGCATGTCGCCATCCCCCAACGACGACCAGCGTTCCCAGGACGGCCACCTCCACGTCGGCGTGTTCGGCGCCACCGGCCAGGTCGGCGGCGTCATGCGGACGCTGCTCGCCGAGCGTGACTTCCCGGTCGGTTCCATCCGCTACTTCGCCTCGGCCCGCTCGGCCGGCACCGTCCTGCCGTGGAAGGACACGCAGGTCACCGTCGAGGACACCGCCAGCGCCGACTTCTCCGGCCTGGACATCGCGCTGTTCTCGGCCGGCGCCACGTCGTCCCGCGAGTACGCCGACCGCGTGGCCGCCGCCGGCGCGACCGTGATCGACAACTCGTCGGCCTGGCGCATGGACCCGACCGTGCCGCTCGTGGTGGCCGAGGTGAACCCGCACGCCCTGGACGAGATCCCCCGGGGCATCGTCGCCAACCCGAACTGCACGACGATGGCCGCCATGCCGGTGCTCAAGCCGCTGGCCGTCGAGGCCGGCCTGACCCGTCTGGTGATCAGCACCTACCAGGCCGTGTCGGGCGGCGGGCTGTCCGGCGTCGAGGAGCTCGACCGCCAGGCGGTCGCGGTGGGCAGCAAGGGCCCCGAGCTCACCTACGACGGCGGTGCGGTCTCGTTCCCGCCGCCGCAGAAGTTCGCCAAGACCATCGCCTTCAACGTGCTGCCGCTCGCCGGCAGCGTGGTCGACGACGGCACCGAGGAGACCGACGAGGAGCAGAAGCTCCGCAACGAGAGCCGCAAGATCCTGGACCTCCCCGACCTGAAGGTGTCCGGCACCTGCGTGCGGGTCCCGGTCTTCACCGGGCACTCGCTGTCGATCAACGCCGAGTTCGAGCGCGACCTGTCGCCCGACCGGGCCCGGGAGATCCTCGCCGCTGCGCCCGGCGTGGTCCTGTCCGACGTGCCGACGCCGCTCGAGGCCGCCGGACAGGATCCCTCCTACGTGGGCCGCATCCGGCGCGACAGCACCGTCGAGCACGGCCTGGCGCTGTTCGTCTCCAACGACAACCTGCGCAAGGGCGCCGCGCTCAACGCGATCCAGATCGCCGAGGAGCTCGTCCGTCGGCGGGCCTGACCCGTTCGGCCGCTCAGTCCTCGACCGGCGCGCCGGTGGCCTGCTCGGTGCGCCACCGCGCCCAGGGCCAGGTCCCGTCGATCTCGACCTGCAGCGACCAGCTGAGGACGATGCGGACGATCACGATCACACCCAGGACGAGCACGTTCTGCACGGTCTGGTCCACGACGATCGTCCGGATGATGTCGGCCAGGATCAGGATCTCCAGGCCGAGCAGGATCACGCGGGCCAGGCTGCGGCGCAGCTCGTCGTACGCGCTGCCGCGTGCCGCGGCGGAGCGGTGCACGAGCGCCCGGCCCGACGACGCGAACGCGAGCAGCGCGCCGAGGACGAGGACGATCACGCCCACCGCCTCGATCACCGTCACGACGTCGCTGACGACCTCGTCGAAGTCCACGGGCCGACGGTAGGGCCGGCCGGACCGGCACCGGCGGACCCGACCGGGTCCCCTCGCGGCTCGCTTCGTTCCCGCTCCGGCACCGAGGAAGGTGCCGGGTCGGGAACAGAACCGTCAGGGCGGGTTCGTCACGTAGCGGTCGGCCGCGTCCTGCAGCGAGAGCCCGAGCTGGTTCGCGAGCGACGCCACCCAGGCCAGCACGTCGCCGAGCTCGTGGAGCTGCTGGTCGACGGTGCCCTTGCGCACGGCCTGCGCCAGCTCCCCGACCTCCTCGCAGAGCCACGCCACCGTGGAGGGGATGCCCCGCTCGCGGTCGTGCTCGCCGTAGAGGTCGTCCATGAGCTGCTGGAACGCCGCGATCTCCATGCGGCGAACCTATCCGCAGCGTCCGGACCGCCCCGACCGACGGCTCGGCCGGGCGCTCAGCCCGTCATGAGGGCTCAGCCCTTCATGAACACCTGGACGGTGAACAGCGTGCGCATGCCGTTGCAGTTGCCCCACACCGCGGCCGTGCCGACCTGGTTGTAGGCGGGGTCCAGGATGTTGGCCCGGTGACCGGGCGAGTTCATGTAGGCGGTGTGGATCTGGGAGATCGAGCCGCCCATGCCCACGTTCTCGCCGAGCTTGCGCCACTCCTTGGGAGCACCGTCGGCCAGGTTCGAGTGCCAGATGCGACAGGCGTTGCGCAGCGTCTGCGCCCAGCCGTCGGCCTTGATGTCGAGCGTGACGTTCTCCCGCAGCGCCGGCAGCCCCGCCTGCGCCCGGCTGGCGTTGATCGCGTTGCGGACGGCGTCCAGCTCGCCCTTGTTGCTCTCGCACGAGGTCAGCGCTCCCGAGAGCGTCATCACCGCGAGCACGGCGACCACCACTCCCATCAGGCTGAGCGGGCGTCGACGGCGAGCCGGGGCGGCACCCGTCAGGTCGGTTCGGTCGAGTTCAACAGCCACGTCCGGAACATCGGCACTGCCCCGGCACCTCCTTGAACCTTCCTCACGCGATTCCCTCGACATGATGAGGGTCGCGCCGCCCGTCCGCCCTGCAACGGCGGGGATCCGCCGGAGATGTGACTGTCGACCGGTCAGAGAAAGAACACCCGATCCCCGACGGTGCGGGGACCGGGTGTCCGGTGGTCGGGTGGGGGAGATTTGAACTCCCGGCCTCCTCGTCCCGAACGAGGCGCGCTGCCAAACTGCGCCACCACCCGGAGGGCTCGCATCGTAGTGGGCGGCCGCCGATCAGCGGTAACCGGGTTCCCGCTCCTCGCCGCTCAGGCGGAGGCGGCGACCTGGTCGTGGAACGTGCCGCCCGACTGCACCGCCCGGGCCGCCTTGCGCACGCGCAGCGGATCGATCGGCTTGATCACCCAGCCGTCGGCGCCGCTGCGGCGGGCGAGGAACACGTCCGCCGGCCGGTCGAGCAGCATCAGCACGTTCTGCTTCGCCAGCCGACCCGCCCCCTCCTCCAGTCGGAGGTCCATGCACGTGGCCATGCCGCCCATGTTCCCGATCTGCAGGTCGAGCACGACCAGATCGGGATCCAGCTCCTTCACCGCGGCGCGCACGGCGCTGCCGGCGGTCACGCGGGCGATCGTCGCAGTGCCGCCGATCGCGGCGTCGAGCAGATCGAACAGCTCGTCGGAGTCCGTCGCGATCAGGTAGGTCGTCACGGGCGCAGACGCTAGTCCTGGCCCGCCTCGGCGCCGGAATCCGCGAACACCAGGGCGGCGAGGGCCTGCAGCGACGCCAGGTCGCTCACCTCGAACGGCTGCACCGGCACCTTGACCACCGGCGCCGGCGCCACGCGTTCGGACAACCCCGCCAGGTGTTCGGCCTCGCCCTGCGCCAGGTGCAGCGAGTCGGCCAGGCAGCGGTAGTGGTCGCCGAGCGCGGTGCCGTCGAGGGTGTCGGCCCGGGCCTGCACCGCCGCGGCGCTGAGCGCCACCCTCGGGGCGGCGTGGGCGGGCTCGTCGTCGTCCACGTCCAGCGGCACGCCGAACGCCGGCTGCGTGCGGTTGACGATCAACCCCCTCACCGCGATGTCCTTGCGGGCCAGCTCGTCGGCGAAGTACCCGGCCTCGGCGACCGTGTCGGCCTTGGGTGACGCCACCAGGAGGAACGCCGTGGTGCGGCGTCGCAGCAGGCGGTCCACCTCCTCGGCCCGTTCCTTGAACCCCTGCTCCATGCCCTCGAACGCCTTGAAGAACGCCAGGGCGTCGGAGATCACCTCGGCGCCGACCACCTTGGCGATCTGGCGCATGACCGCCTGGGTCGCCACGTTCACCGCCCTGCCGATGCCCTTCGACGGCGACAGCAGCACCTTGTACAGGCGGTGGTCCAGGAACTGCGCCAGCCGCTTGGGGGCGTCCAGGAAGTCGAGCGCGTTGCGGGTCGGCGGCGTGTCCACGACGACCAGGTCGAAGTCGCCCTCGACCGCCAGCTCGTAGAGCTTCTCCGACGCCATGTACTCCTGGGTGCCGGACAGCGCGCCGGAGATGTTCCGGTAGAAGGAGTTGGCGAGGATCCGCTCCGCCTGAGCGGGGTCGCTCGAGTAGCGGCGCACGAGCCCGTCGAACGTGCCCTTGGTGTCGAGCATGAGCGCGTGCATCTGGCCGCCCTCGCCCCAGGGCCCGTCGATCGGGCTCGGGTCGTTGGTGAGGCCCTTCAGCCCGAGTGCGTCGGCCAGGCGTCGGGCCGGGTCGATCGTCACCACCACGGACCGACGTCCCAGGCGCGCCGCCTCCATGGCCACGAGCGCGGCGGTGGTGGTCTTGCCGACCCCGCCGGAGCCGCAGCAGATCACGACCGAACTGCGGGCGACCACCTCCGCCAACGTGGGGTGGTCGCCGGAGGACGCCACCGTCATGTGCCGACCCCGGTGGCGGTCTGGTCCACCTGACCGTCCTCGGTCCCGTCGGGCAGGCTCCGGATGGCGGCGAGCAGCGCGTCGGCGAGGACGTCGAGGTCCGCCGGGCCCACGTCGGTGGTGAACAGGAACGGGAGACGCAGCTGCGGCAGCGGCAGCTCGTCGGCCATCCGCCGGAGCTGCTCCTCCTGCAGCTCGCCGCGGGCATGGCGGAAGGCGGCGGCCTCCGCGAGCACCTCGGCCTCGCCGTCGAGCAGCCGCACGCCGACCTCCTCGGCCGCCACCTCGGGCGGCACCGCCAGTCCGGGCAGGTCCTCGACCACTCCGTTCACGACGACGGGTCCGAGCGCCACGCCCACCTGGTCCTCGAGGCTGTACGCGGTCTCGATGAGCTCGTTGACCGGCGT
>JAEXGP010000043.1 GCA_023450775.1 Actinomycetes bacterium
CCGTCGAGGTGCCGGGGCGGCTGTCGGTGGCCGAGGTGACCGCCGAGCTCGACGGGCGCGCGCCCGACCTGGCCGAGCGCGACGCCGCGCCGCTGCGGGCACGAGCCGCGTACCTGGCTCGCCTCGGCGCGGCGGCCGAGATGCTGGGCGCGGCCGAGCAGGTCGTCGCCATGGCCACCGAGTACGCGTGCGTGCGCGAGCAGTTCGGACGGCCGATCGGCACGTTCCAGGCCCTGCGACACCTGCTGGCCTGGGCGACCACCGACTGCGTGGCCGTCGGCGCGGTGCTCCGCCGCGCCGTCGAGGTCCGCCACGACCCCCCGGCCCGCTTCGACGAGGTGCTCAAGGCGCTGGCCGGCCGCAACTGCCGGCGGGCCTGCGACCGCGCGCTCCAGGGGTTCGGCGGCATCGGTTTCACCGCCGAACACGACCACCACCACTTCCACAGCCGGGTGCTGCTGCTCGACGCGTTGCTCGGCACGTCGGCGGAGCTGACCCATGACCTGGGCGCGTGGCTGCGGTCCTCCGGCGTCGATCCCGCCTACCCCGCCGCGGTCATGGCCGCCGGGGCGGCCTGAGCGGATCTCCGGTCGGGTCGGGTCGCCGGTGACATGAGCGGACCGTCCCGCCTGGACCAGGTGCTGTCCGACGCGGCGGCGTCGCACGGTGACCGGATCGCCGTCCGCGAGGGCGACCGCTCGTGGACCTACGCAGCGCTCGACGACCGCACCTCGGCCCTGGCCGCGCTGCTCACGGCGTCCGGCGTGGCGCCCGGCGAGCGGGTGGCGGTGCGGATGGCGAACCGCTCGGAGTTCCCGATCGCCGTGCTGGCCATCTCGCGCGCCGGCGCGGTGGCCGTGCTGCTCAGCCCCGCGTGGCGCGAGCGCGAGGTCGACCACGCGCTGGCGCTGACCGGTGCGCGCCGTGCGGTCATCGACGCCGCGGACGACGGAGTGCTCGCCGCACGCCTGGATCCCGCCGCAGTGCTCGACGTGGACCGGCTCGCGGACGCCGGCGCTGTTCCCGGTTCCGCGGTCGAACACCCCCACGACCGGAACCAGGCCGGGCGGGAACAGCCCGGGCGGGACGAGGACGCCGTGCTGGTCTTCAGCTCCGGCACCACCGGCATGCCCAAGGCGGTCCGCCACACGCACCGGTCGCTGGCCGCCGCCACCGACCACTGGGTCGATGCGCTCGGATTGGGCCCCGACGACCGCTTCCAGGTCGCCACCCCGCCGTCGCACATCCTCGGGTTGCTCAACCTGCTCGCGGCGTTCCGGTCCGGGGCGACGGTCCGCCTGCACCGGCGGTTCGACCTGGACGAGGAGCTGCGCGCCATCGAGGCGGAGCGGATGACGTTGGAGATGGCGGTCGCGCCGATCGCCCTGGCGATGGCGCAGCACCCCGATCTGGAGTCCTACGACCTCTCGTCGCTCCGCTTCATCATGTGGGGCGCCACGCCGGTGACGGCGTCGGTGGCCGAGACCGTCACCGCTCGCACGGGCGTGTCGTTCCTGGCCGCCTACGGAGCGAGCGAGGTCCCGGTCCTGGCCGCCAACCCGATCGACGATCCGACGGCCTGGCGCCTGGACAGTCCCGGGCTGCCGCCGCCCGGGGTGGAGCTGCGCGTGGTGGACCTGGTGACCGGCGAGCCGGTCGCCCCCGGCGTCGCCGGCGAGCTCGAGGCGCGCGGGCCGTCGACGATGGCGGGGTACCTGCCGGCCGAGGCGGACGACGACGCGTTCCACGACGGGTGGTACCGCACCGGGGACGTGGGCGTGATCGAGGCCGGCGGCTGGGTCCGGCTCACCGACCGGTCCAAGGACATGATCAAGGTCAGCGGGTTCCAGGTGGCCCCGGCCGAGATCGAGTCGGTCCTGCTCGGGCACCCCGCGGTGGTGGACTGCGCGGTGTTCGGCGTGGCCGACGACGCCACCGGAGAAGCCCCGGTCGCCGCCGTGCGTCTGTCGCCCGGCGCGGCCGTCGACGACGTCGAGCTCGTCGGGCTCGTCGACCGTTCGCTCGCCGGGTACAAGCGGCTCCGCGCGGTCGTGCACGTCGACGAGATCCCGCGGCTCCCATCCGGCAAGGCGCTGCGTCGTGAGCTGCGCGACCGATGGGCCGCCGGCGACCCCGCAGCACGCGACACGGCGGCCGGGGAGTCCCGTTGAGCGGCCGGGTCGGACCGGTCATGGCTGCGATCGGGGCGCGGATCGTCGGGCGACCGACGGACGCAGGGTCCGGCGGGGCCCGGAGCGGGGCCTCCTACAGTGGTCCGACCGGTCGCGGGCGACGGATCCCACCCGCTCCCGTCGAACGGACGCGCCATCTCCCGTCGAACGGACAAGGAAGAACGAACGATGCCCGAGCCCGATGCCGCGGAGCCGTCGGCCGGTCCACGCTCCAGGAAGGGCGCGGAGACCAAGGCGCGTCTGCTGGAGGCGGCGCAGCAGGTCTTCGAGGAGACCGGCTTCCTGGAGGCCAGGGTCTCCGACATCGCCCGGCAGGCGGGCATGTCGCACGGGTCCTTCTACCACTACTTCGAGTCCAAGGAGCAGGTGTTCCGCGAGATCGCGGAGCTCCAGGAGGCGGCCCTCACGGCCCCGCCCGGACCGGGCGACGACGACACCGGAGCCGAGGAGCTGGACGACTACGGGCGCCTGCTGCGCGCCAACCGTCGCTACCTCGAGCGCTACCGCGACAACGGCCGGATCATGGGTGTGATCGAGGAGGTGTCGCGCTACGACCAGCACGTGAGCGAGGCCCGGATGCGGCGCCAGAAGCACTTCGCCGACCGGGCCGAGCGGTCGATCCGGCGGATGCAGTCCGAGGGCACCGCCTCGGGCGCGATCGATCCCGAGATCGCTGCCGCCGCGCTCGGCTCGATGGTGGCCCGCTTCGCCGAGCTGTGGCTGATCGAGCACTGGGGCGACTACGACCTGGACACCGCGGCGGAGCAGCTCACGCGGTTGTGGGCCGGTGCGATCGGCCTGCCGCTTCCGGGGTCGAGCTGAGATCCGGGACCGCGCCGACGGCGGTGCCCACATCGCGAGGAGAGGGCTGACCATGGGAACCTCCGCCACCACCATCCCCGCCGCGTTGGCCGACGCGGCCGCACGGTTCGGCGACCGCGCGGCGGTCGTCGACGGGTCGACGTCGCTCACCTACGCCGAGCTGGCTGACGCGGCCCGCACGTTCGGCGCCGCGCTCGTGCGGGCCGGGGTGGCTCCCGGCGACCGGGTGGGCATCTGGGCGCCGAACTCGGCGCGGTGGATCGTGGCCCTGTTCGGGTTGTCCGCGGCGGGCGCCACGCTCGTGCCGGTCAACACCCGCTTCAAGGGCGACGAGGCCGCAGTGGTGCTGTCGCGCAGCGGTGCCACGGCACTGGTCACGGTGACCGACTTCCTGGGGAGCGACCACGTCGCGATGCTGCGCTCGTCGGCCACGGAGCTGCCCGCGTTGTCGACGGTCGTGGTGGCCGCCGGTCCGCCCGCCGCGGGCACCACCTCATGGGAGGGCCTGGTGGCAGGGGTCGACGACGACGACCTGGCCGAGCTGGACCGGCGTTCGGCGTCCGTGGCCGCGGACCACGTGTCCGACATCCTCTTCACCTCGGGCACCACCGGCGTGCCCAAGGGCGTGGTCCAGACCCACGCCGGCACCATGGGCGTGGCCCGCGACTGGGTGGCCATGACCGGCATCCGCGACGACGACCGGTACCTGATGGTCAACCCGTACTTCCACATGTTCGGCCTGAAGGCGGGCATCCTCGCGTCGGTGTCGGCCGGCCTGACGATGTACCCGGTAGCCGTGTTCGACGCCGACGAGGTGCTCGACACCGTCGAACGCGAGCGGATCACCGTCCTGCCCGGGGCGCCCACGCTGTACCAGTCGATCCTCGACGGCGCCGCCACGGGCGGGCGCGACCTCTCCAGCCTGCGGATCGCGGTCACCGGCGCGGCCGACATCCCGGTCACGCTGATCCGCCGGGTGCAGGAGGAGCTGCCGTTCCAGGTCGTGCTGTCGGGCTACGGGCTGTCCGAGGGCGGGACCGCGACCGCGACCGAACCCGGGGACCCGCCCGACGCGGTGGCGACCACCGTGGGTCGTCCGCGACCGGGATTCGAGCTCCGCGTCGTGGACGGCGACGGCCGTGATCTGCCCGACGGCGAGGCGGGCGAGGTGCTGCTGCGCGGCGCCACGATCATGTCGCACTACCTGGACGATCCGGTCGCCACAGCGGCCGCCCTGTCCGAGGACGGCTGGCTCCGCACCGGTGACGTCGGCGTGGTGGATGCCGACGGCCGGCTCCGCATCGTCGGCCGGTCCAAGGACATGTTCATCGTCGGCGGCTTCAACGCCTACCCGGCCGAGATCGAGAACGCGCTGCTCGGCCACCCCGGCATCGCCCGGGCCGCGGTGATCGGCATCCCCGACGAGCGCCTGGGCGAGGTGGGCATGGCGTTCGTGGTCGCGGCCGCGGGTGAGGACCTCACGCCCGAGGACGTCGTCGCGTGGTCCCGGGAGCACATGGCGAACTACAAGGTGCCGCGCCGGGTGGAGGTGGTCGACGAGCTGCCGGTCAACGCGGCCGGCAAGGTGGAGAAGCTCGTGCTGAGATCGCGCGCCGGCGTGACCTGAGCCGGCTCAGCGGGCGCGGCGGAGCGTGCTCGGCGGAGCCTGCTCAGCGGGCGCGGCGGAGCCTGCTCAGCGGGAGAGGATCGAGACGCCCGCCGTGCCGGGGGCGCCGTAGAGCTGGGCGTAGCCCACACGGGGGTCGCCCGGCACCTGCCGGTCGCCGGCGGTGCCGCGCAGCTGGTGGACCAGCTCGTGCACCTGGCGCAGACCCGACGCTCCGATCGGCTCGCCGTTGGCGATGAGGCCGCCGTCGGTGTTGATCGGGAGCTTCCCGCCGATCTCGGTGGCACCGTCGGCCAGCAGCCGTTCCTGGTCGCCGTCGGCGCAGAAGCCGTTCTCGGCCATGTGGATGACCTCGGCGCCGGCGTCGGTGTCCTGCAGCTGCACCACGTCGACGTCGTCGGGACCGAGGCCCGCCATCTCGTACGCGGCCCGGGACGCGTAGACGGTGGGCGAGTCGTCCTGGTCGACCGCGGCCCACGACGCGTGGACCTCGAACGCCCCGTAGCGGCGGGTGCGCAGGGTGGTGGCGCGCAGGTAGATCGGCGTCGACGTGTACTGCTTGGCGAGATCCGCCCGGCACAGGATGACGGCGGCGGCGCCCTCGTCGGGTGAGCAGAACATGTACTGGGTGAGCGGGTAGTTGAGCATCCGTGAGGTGAGGACGTCGTCCTCACCGATGGCCTTGCGCCGGAAGGCGTTCGGGTTCAGCTCGCCGTTGCGGTACGCCTTGGCCGCCACCCGGGCCAGGGTCTCGTGCGAGATCCCGTGGTCGTGCATGTAGCGGTTGATCTTCATCGCGAAGAACTTGGTCGTGAGGAAGTGGCCGGTGTCGCCGTACCAGGGCGGCGCGCCGTAGTCGACCGGGTCGGACGTGAAGGCGCCGTGGCCGTGCTTGTCCATGCCGACCGCGATGCCGATGTCGTACTGGCCGGAGCGGATGGCGTCGGCGGTCAGCTGCAGGGCGGTCGCCGCGGTCGCGCACCCGTTGTAGACGTCCATGAACGGGATGCCGGTGAGGCCGAGTCGACCGGTGACGGCGTCGGGGTTGTCCACCTCGAAGCTGCCGCCGAAGCCGAACTGGACCTGCGGCCACGTGATGCCGGCGTCCGCGAGCGCGGCGCGTGCCGCGTCCGCGGCCATGTCGATGGCCGACTTGTCCCCGAAGCGCCCGAACGGGTGCAGGCCCACGCCGATGATCGCCACGTCGGTCACGTCACGCACCTCCGGTGCTCGGGGCGAAGGCGAACGTCATCACCTGGGTGCCGTCCGGGTCGGTGCGGAACGGCACGACGACGAGCTCGACCTCCATGCCGATCCGCAAACGATCGGGGTCGCTCTCGGTCAGGCGTCCCTCCACCCGCACCTCGTCGCCGAGCTGCACCAGACCGACGCCGAACGGCTCGAACGTCTCGGGCGTCTCGCCGCCCTTGTAGGGCTCCTTGGGCAGGAAGCCCTGGGTGGTGAAGGTCCACAGCGTGCCGCGGCGGGGGAGCAGGTGCTCCTCGACCGCGGTCGAGCCGCACCGCGCGCACGACGGCGGGCGCGGGAACGTCACCGAGCCGCAGTCGTTGCAGCGACCGCCGATCAGGCTCGGCTCGTCGCTCGGCCAGGTGAACACATCGTCGGCGAACGCGACCTGGGCCACCGTGATCCCCCAATCGGTCGGCCCGTGGCGGTCGCCCCGGGCCCTCGGAACTGCGTCGGAACTGCGTCGGAGCCGGCCCCACCACCCCTCCGACACCCGGTGTCGGGCCGGGCGATCCGGACCGTAACCGACGTCCGCATGGGCGTCGACGGCGGCGCGGGTCGCCTGTACCGCTGGGCGAGAACGGTCTTCTCGCGAGGTGAGCGGGCGCTCACTTACATGGTACGGTGCCGGGGCCGGCGCCGCGGCGGCCGCTGCGGCGGGAGCAGGTCGATCGGGGGGTCGAGATGACCGACGTGATGCAGGGCGTCCGAGTCCTGGAGGTGGCCGAGCACACGTTCGTGCCCGCAGCGTCCGCGCTGCTCGCCGACTGGGGTGCCGAGGTCATCAAGATCGAGCACGTGGAGCGCGGCGACGCCATGCGCGGGCTCATGTCGAGCGGTGTCGGGATCCTCAACTCCGAGGTCCACGTCCTGCTCGAGCACTCGAACCGCGGCAAGCGCAGCCTGGGCCTGGACCTGTCCACGCCCGAGGGGCTCGAGGTGCTGGGACGGATCGCCGCCACGTGCGACGTGTTCCTCACCAACAAGCTGCCGAGCGTCCGCACCAAGCTCGGCATCGACGTCGACGACGTGCGCCGGATGAACCCCGACATCATCTACGTGCGCGGGACCGGCCAGGGCAGCCGCGGCCCGGACGCCGACAAGGGCTCCTACGACGTGCTGTCGTACTGGCACCGCTCGGGCATGGCGCTCGGCGTGAAGCAGCCCGACGCCGCCACGGTCCCGCCGCCCCCGGCGCCGGCGTTCGGCGACTCGATCGGGGCGATGACGATCGCGGGCGCCATCATGGGCGCGCTGTTCCACCGCGAGCGCACCGGCGAGCCCACCGTCGTGGACGTGTCGCTGCTGGGCGTCGGCCTCTGGTCGATGGGCGCCGCGCTCGCGCTGTCGTTGCAGCTCGGCATCCCGTGGGGGCCGCCGCCGCCCGGCACCTCGCGCAACCCGCTCGTGGCGACGTACCGCGCCAAGGACGGCACGTTCGTCTCGTTCTCGTGCCTCCAGGCCATCCGCTACTGGGCCGAGGCGTGCGACCTCCTCGGCCGGCCCGAGCTGGCGACCGACGAGCGCTTCTCCACCCACGAGGCGCTGGCGGAGCACGCTGGTGCCGCGGGCGACGAGGTCGCCGCCGCGATCGGGGCGCACGACGCGGACGAGTGGCGCAAGCGGCTCGAGGACTTCAGCGGCCAGTGGACGATCGTGCAGGACACCCTCACGGCGTCGGAGGACCCGCAGACCGTGGCCAACGGCTACGTGGTCGACTGCGAGACGGCGTCGGGCGCGCCGTTCCGCCTGGCCGGGGCGCCGGTCCAGTACGACGAGCGACCGCCGCAGCCCCGGCGAGCGCCGGAGTTCAACGAGCACGGCGACGACATCCTCCAGGAGGTCGGCTACGACTGGGACGCCATCGTCGCACTGAAGGCCAGTGGCACGGTCGCCTGAGGGCCGCCGCTCCGAGGCGAGGGGCCGTCCGTGCGCATCGGCGTGATGATCGGCCCCGAGCGGGGCCGCTACGACACCAAGGTCGACCGGCTCCGCCGGGACGGGCGATGGGCCGAGGATGCCGGGTTCGCCACCGTCTGGGTGCCGCAGATCCCCGACGAGTTCGACGCGCTCACCGCGGCGGCGCTGATCGGCGCCGGGACCGAGCGGATCGAGATCGGTACCGCCGTGGTCCCCGTGCAGCCCCGCCATCCGGTGGCGCTGGCGCAGCAGGCGCTGTCGGTCCAGGCCGTGTGCGGCGGCCGTCTCCACCTGGGTCTCGGGGTGTCGCACCACTGGATCATCGACGAGATGCTCGGCCTGCCGTACGAGCGACCGATCGCCACCATGCGCGACCAGCTCGACGTGCTCGAGCCCGCGCTCGCCGGCCGTCCCGGCACGGTCGACGTGGAGAACGACTCCTACCGGGTCCACGTGCCGCTCGACATCACCGACGTGGGTCCCACGCCCGTGCTGATCGCGGCGCTCGGCCCGCAGATGCTGCGGCTCGCGGGAGAGCGGACCGACGGGACGATCCTCTGGATGGCCGACGAGCGCTCGATCGAGCGCCACGTCGCGCCCCGGATCAACCGGGCCGCCCAGGAGGCCGGCCGCCCGGCGCCGCGGATCGTCGCCGGCGTGCCCGTGTGCGTCTGCGAGGACGACCGGGTGGACGAGGCCGTGGCCCGCACCAACCGCCTGCTGTCCGAGGCCGAGGTGTCGCCCAACTACCAGCAGCTCCTCACCCACGGCGAGGCGCGCGAGGTCGGCGACATCCTGGCGGCCGGCAACGAGACCGCCGTGACCAGGCGGCTGCGGTCGTTCGCCGACGCCGGCGCCACGGACGTGTCGATCCGGGTGGTGCCGATCGGCGACACCCGGGACGAGCTGATCGCGTCACGCCAGCGCACGCGTGACTTCCTCTCCTCGCTGCAGGGCGAGCTGACCTGACCGCCGACGCACCCGGAGGTGCCGCCATGCCACCCACACGCTTCCTCGACGTCCCGGTGTTCGACGCCGACAACCACATGTACGAGACCAAGGAGGCGCTGACGAAGTTCCTCCCCGACCGCTACCGCGGCGCCATCGACTACGTGGAGGTGCGGGGCCGCACCAAGATCGCGGTGCGGGGTCGGATCAGCGAGTACATCCCCAACCCGACGTTCGACGTGGTGGCCCGGCCCGGCGCCCAGGAGGACTACTTCCGGCACGGCAATCCCGAGGGGAAGTCCCGCCGCGAGATCTTCGGCGAGCCCATGCGCGCGATCGACGCGTTCCGCGAGCCGGTGTCGCGACTGGCGCTCATGGACGAGCAGGGCATCGACCGCGCCCTCATGTTCCCCACGCTGGCGAGCCTGATCGAGGAGCGCATGCGGGACGCTCCCGAGCTGGCCCACGCGGTCGTGCACGCCCTCAACGAGTGGATGTACGAGACCTGGCAGTTCGACTACGAGGGCCGCATCTTCGCCACGCCGGTGATCACGCTGCCGATCGTGGAGCGGGCGATCGAGGAGCTCGAGTGGGTGGTCGAGCGGGGCGCTCGGGTGGTCCTCATCCGGCCGGCGCCACCTTCCGGGGTACGGGGCCCGCGCTCGTTCGGCTTCGAGGAGTTCGACCCGTTCTGGGAGAAGGTCGTCGAGCACGGCGTGCTGGTGGGCATGCACTCGTCGGACAGCGGCTATGACCGCTACACGAACGACTGGATGGGCAGCGACAGCGAGATGCTGCCGTTCCAGCCCCAGGCGTTCCGGATGTTGTCGCAGTGGCGCCCGGTCGAGGACGCCGTCGCCGCGCTCATCTGCCACGGCGCGCTGTCGCGCCATCCGGCGCTCAAGGTGGCGGTCATCGAGAACGGCAGCAGCTGGGTGGCGCCGTTGCTCGGCAACCTGGCCGACACCTACAAGAAGATGCCCCAGGACTTCCTGGAGGACCCGGTCTCGGTCTTCAAGCGCAACATCTACGTGAGCCCGTTCTGGGAGGAGGACCTGGGCGCGCTGGCGGAGCTGATCGGCACCGAGCACGTGCTGTTCGGCTCCGACTACCCGCACCCCGAGGGTCTGGCCGACCCCGCGAGCTACGTCGACGAGCTGGCCGGCCTGCCCGACGAGGACATCCGCAGGATCATGGGCGGCAACCTGGCCTCGCTGGTCGGGGTCGAGGACACGGTCGTCGTCTGAGCAGGGCCTGTCAGCCGGCGTGCTCCCGGGCCCGGGCGAGCAGCCCGCGGGCGATCACGATCCGCTGGATCTCGTTCGTGCCCTCACCGATGACCATGAGCGGCGCGTCCCGGTAGTAGCGCTCGACGGGCAGGTCGGTGGTGTAGCCGACGCCGCCGTGGATGCGCATGGCCTCGGTGGCCAGCTCGAGCGCGGTCTCGCTGGCGAAGAGCTTGGCCATGCCCGCCTCCACGTCGCAGCGGCGCCCGGCGGCCTTGCGCTCGGCGGCGTCCCGGGTGAGCAGCCGCGCCGCCTGCAGCTTGGTGGCCATGTCGGCGAGCTTCATCTGGATCGCCTGGTGCTGCGCGATCGGCTTGCCGAAGGTCTCGCGCTGCTGCGCGTAGGTGAGCGCGGCGTCGAACGCGGCGCGGGCCACCCCCACGGCCCGCGAGGCGATGTTGATGCGCCCGATCTCGAGCACGCCGAGGATCTGGGGCAGGCCACGGCCCGGCTCGCCGACCAGGTTGGCGGCCGGCACGCGGTGCCCGGCGTACGACATCTCCACCGTCTCGGTGCCGCGGTAGCCGAGCTTGCCGACGTGGCTCGACACCGTGATGCCCTGGCACGCGGGGCCGGGTTCCTTCTCGACGACGAAGGTGGAGATGCCCTCGTCGGTCCGCGCCACCAGCGCCACGATGCCGGCCCGCTCGCCGTTCGTGACCCAGGCCTTGGTCCCGTCGATGACGTACTCGTCGCCGTCGCGCACGGCGCGGCACGCGATGTTCTGGGTGTCGCTCCCGGCGTCGGGCTCGGACAGCGACATGGCGCCCCGGACCTCGCCTGTCGCCATGGTCGGCAGCAGCCGCTCGCACTGCTCCTCGGTGCCGTGGCGCATGAGCAGGGTGGCGGCCATGGTGTGGGTGTTGACGATGCCGGTGAGGCTCATCCAGCCGTAGGCCAGCTCCTCGATGACGCCCACGTAGGTGAGGAGGTCGAGGCCCAGACCGCCGAAGCGCTCGGGGATGGTCACGCCGAACAGCCCGAGGTCGCGCATGGTGGCGACGATGTCCGCCGGGAACTCGTCCTCGTGCTCGAGCGCGGAGGCGACGGGGATGACGTCGCGGGCGACGAAGCGGCGGACGGTCTCGATGATCTCGGCCCGGACGTCGGGGTCGGTGGGCGGCGTGGTCAGCTCCATCGGGGCACCCACCCTCGTGCGTGGGCGGCGCCCAGGTCGGCGTAGGTGAGGATGCCGGGCGGGGATGCCACCACGACCGGCACGGCGTTGAGGGCCGGGACGGCCGTGATGATGTGGCCGATGGCCATGAAGTCCTCCAGGGTTTCGCCCTCGAAGTCGGGCGGGGGCAGGAAGTCCAGTGCCGCGGTCACCGTGGGCAGGCCCTCCACGCGGATGACCCAGCCGTCGCGCTCGATCACCCAGTCGGGATCGAGCGTGGCCCCCTTCTTCCAGCGCACGCTGAGCTCGACGACCGTGCGCCCGCCCACGCGGCCCTGCCAGCTGGCGGCCACGCCCGCGACATGGTCCGCCGGGATCGTCCAGGACGCCATCTCGACGTCCTCGGTGGTCCGTGCGAACTCGGTCTCGCAGACGACCTCGTCGAGCTCCACGCCGAGCACGTCGGCGACCATCGCCACCGCCTCGCCGAACACCGCGGTGCCGCGTTCGGCCATGGCCGGCAGCTCGGGGTCGTCGATGGGTCGCCCGAAGCCGGCGGGCCGCTCGGTGTCGGGCGAGTCGTAGAACGTGGTGTCGGCGGTCTCCGCCACCACCACCTTGTCGATGCGGCTGCAGATGCCGGCGACGGTGACCGCGACCAGCTCGGCGAAGCCGGGGCTCACCCCGGTGCCGAAGAGCGTGGAGCCGCCCTGCTCGCACGCGGCGACCAGTCGGTCGCGATCGGACCCCAGCCGACCGCCGGTGATGAACGCGGCGGTGGTCACCACGTTCACGCCGCTGGCCAGGATGCGCTCGAGCTCGTCGACCGACGGCCACATGGGGTTGTAGACGACGCAGTCGGGGCGGAGCGCCAGGAGCGCGTCGACGTCGTCGGTGGCGGTGACGCCGAGTGGGTCGATGCCGACCAGCTCGCCGACGTCCCGGCCGACCTTGGCCGCCGACCACGCGTAGCAGCCGACCAGCTCCAGTCCGGGGTTCTCGGCGATCGCCCGCACGGACTGCGTCCCCACGTTGCCAGTCGTCCACTGCACCACCCGCACCGGTGGTGCGGCCGTGTCGATGGTCATCCGATGCGTCCCCCCGAACGAAGTGCTGTGCACCCGCACAGCAGCCCGCTGATCCTAGCGATCCGAGGGTTCGGCCGGGGCCGTGCGCCGGCCGCGGTGCGGCGGTGCGATGCCTGCCAGCTCGGACAGGATCGGCAGGAGCTCCGCGGCCAGCTGGTCGTCGGCCAGGTCGGCCACGAACGGGTGGGAGACCGCACCGATCGCCGCCGAGAGGACCGCGGCGCGCACCCGTCCGGCCGGACGATGGTCGTCGCCGACGAGCACCCGGAAGAGCCGGCTCCAGAGCTCGCGGGACGGGCCGTGCTCGCCGAGCAGGCGCAGGAGGACCGGGTCGGCCTGCAGGGTGCTCCACGCGGTCCGGTCCACGACGACCGCGTGGACGATCGACGAGAGCAGCTCCCGGCGTGCCGACGGCGTCGCGCCGGCCGCCTCGGCACGGTCGACCGCCGCCTCGAGCGGGACCAGCCGCACGTCGAGCACGGCCACGACGATGGACTCCTTGGAGCGGAACTGGTGGTACACCGCGGCCTTGGTGACGCCGAGGCGGTCGGCGATCATCTGCAGCGAGGTCCCGGCCACGCCGTGCTCGGCGAACAGCTCGAGCGCCACGTCCGCGGTGCGGCGCTGCGCGGCGCTGTAGCGGGCGGCTCGCGCCGCGATCGGGTCGTCGCCGTCGGGCACCATCTCCGCCGACGCTACCGACCCGACGTTCGTTCCCAGCACGGCACCCGTTCTGGTGCCGTCCTGGGAACAGAGCGGGTGAGGCCGTCCGGGGACCGAGCCGGCGGCTAGCCGATCGGCTTGTGTCGGCTGCGGTCGCCGGCGTGGAGCCGGCCCGGTCCGAGGGGAAGCCCATGTCCGACGACCTGTCCGACGCGTCGGCGCTCGACGAGCAGCTCGACACCTTCCTGGAGCTGCGCAAGCCCGGCGCCCACCTGGACGACGACTACGCGCCGGACGACTTCGTGCTGATGCTCGGCGTGGACCTGGTCAACTACCCGAAGTTCCCCAAGGCGGTCGACGACGACGTCACGTTCGCCCGTGGTGATCTGGACATCCGCCAGCAGCTCGACGTCGACTCCGGCGTCGAGCTCGAGGACTACAGCGGCCCGTACCGGCCCGACCTCCGCTACACCGACTTCTCCGTCGACGCGCTGTACGAGCGGGTGCTGCCCTACAGCGAGAAGTACCTCCTCGCCACCGTCGACGCCTGGGCGGACGAGGTGGCGGCACGCTACGGCCGCGAGACCATGGCCGAGATCGAGTGGGCGGCGTGGAACGACCAGGTCCTGCCCGAGATCCCCCGGATGGTCCGCGAGTTCCTGCCCCCGGAGGCCACGTACGTCGACCCCAACCAGGCCGTGCCCGAATCGGACCGATCCCGGACCCGCGTCGTCTACACCGGCCTGTTCAGCCCGACGAACGCTTCCGCGACCTGACCAAGCCGGAGCTCGTGACGCTGGTGCTCGGCAGCCACGAGTACCTCCTCCAGTGCATCGAGGGGTGGGCCGCCCAGATCGTGGTGCGTGACGGCCTCGACACGATGTTCGACATCCAGTTCCAACTCTGGGGCGACACCGTGCTCCCGGCCCGGACCCGGCTGATGTCGGAGTACCTCGGGATCTCCGGGAACACGGTCGCCGACTGGATGAAGGACCTCCAGATGGACGCCACTGCGATGCCGGGCAAGGCGTTCGACCTGACCTTCGAGATGCCCGAACCCGACGTCGGGATCATGACGTTCAACCGGTGCGTGGCCGTCGACCAGTGGGAGGCCATGGGTCGACCCGACATCCTGGAGAAGAACTGTCACTCCACGTGCCCCAAGTCGATGATCGTGACCACCAAGCTGTACGACCCCAACATGAAGGTCGACATCCTGGCGATCCCGCCGCGGCGCGACCCCGGCGACGTGTGCTGCCGGTGGCGCTTCAGCATGCGCGACGAGTCGGACCCCGAGTACGTCCCGGTCGAGCTGTCGAGCCGCCCGGACCGCGCCGGCCGGGCTGACGGCTGAACGTCGGCCCGCGCGGGTTTCGTTCCACCTTTTCGACGCGGTGGCGTCGAAGAGGTGGAACAGAACGGGTCGTGGCAGATGGAGGGCTATTCAGATGTACATGCCGCCGTTGACGCCGATGACCTGCCCGGTGATGTAGCTCGCGTCGTCGCTGCAGAGGAACGAGCAGGCCGCGGCGATGTCCTCGGGCGTGCCGGCGCGGCCGAGGGGCACGAAGCCGGCGATCGTGTCGATCGGCGGCACGTCGCCCTCGTCCTCGGCGTGACGGGCCATCGGGGTGTCGACCAGTGTGGGCGGGATCGTGTTGACCGTGATGTTGCGCTTGGCGAGCTCGTGGGCGAACGCCTTGGTGAGCCCGATCACGCCGCCCTTCGACGCCACGTAGTGCGCCATGCGGCTGGTGCCGGACTGCGCGCTGGACGACGAGATCGTCACCATCCGTCCCCAGCCCGCCGCCTCCATGTCGCCGATCGCGAGCTGCAGGCAGGTGAACGTGCCCGTGAGGTTCACGCCGATCACTCGATCCCAGAGCTCGGGAGTGATGTCCTCGATGCGGTCGAAGGACTCGATGCCGGCGCTCGTCACCACGATCGTGATCGGGCCCAGGTCGCCGCGCACCACCGCGTAGGCCGTCTCGACCGCGGCGTGGTCGGCGACGTCGCACTCCAGGCCGATGGCCCGGCCGCCGGTTGCGGTGATGTCGGCGGCCGCCCGCTCGGCCGCGGGGCCGTTGCGGTCGAGCAGCGCGACGGCGTGGCCGTCGGCGGACAGGCGCTTGGCCACACCCAGGCCGATGCCCGACGCGGCACCGGTGACGACGGCGACGCGGCCGCTGTCCGCTCGATCGGTCGCACCGCTCATGCCGACGCCTCGACCGGTGTGAACTCCACGTGCAGCTTGGTGAGGCCCCGGAGGATCCAGGTGGGCTCGTAGTCGAAGTGGCGATCACCGGGCGGACCGTGGTGCTCCTCGGACAGCCGCAGGTCGCGGGTGCGGTCGAGGATCCGCTCCAGGCTGACCCGCCCCTCCACCCGGGCGAGCGGGCCGCCGGGGCAGGAGTGGTGGCCGCGACCGAACGCGACGTGCTCGCGGGAGTTGGGCCGGCGGATGCGGAACTCCTCGGGGCACTCGAAGCGCCGCGGGTCCCGGTTGGCCGCGCCGTTGAGCAGCATGACCGGGGTACCGGCCTTGATCTCGACGCCGCCGACCGTCGTGGTCCGGCGCGTCATGCGGAAGTCGGCCTTCACCGGGCTCTCCACCCGCAGCGCCTCCTCGATGAACTCGGGGATGAGGTCGCGCTCGGCCCGCAGCTCGTCCTGCACCTCGGGGTTCTCGCACAGGTACTGGATGCAGGTGGCCAGGAGCTTGGCCGTGGTCTCCTGGCCGGCCGCGAACAGGAACGTGGCGCTGCGCACCACGTTGACGACCGGCGGGATCGACCCGTCGGGGTAGGTGCCGAGCGCGAGGTCGGTGAGGATGTCCTTGCGGGGGTTGGCCCGGCGGTCCTCGATGTAGGTGGCGAACCACTCGTCCAGGGAGTCGAGCTTGTTGAGCGGCGCGTCGTCGCGCACGTCCTCCCGGTTGACCATGCCAGGGGGCTGGCTCATGCCGAAGAACCGGCGGAACTCGCCGTGGTCCTCCTCGGGCACGCCCAGCACGTCGGCGACGGCGAACATGGCGAACGGCTGGGCGTACTCGCGGATGAACTCGCAACGACCGTTGGCCAGGAACTCGTCGAGCTGGCGGTCGGCGAGGCCCCACATGAACTCCTCGTTCTCCTTGAGGCGGCGGGGCGTGAGGAGCCGCATGAGCAGGGCCCGCTCGTTGGTGTGCATGGGCGGGTCCATGGTGACCATGTGCTCGTTCATGGGGAGCTGGTCGCGGAACTGGTCGATCGTGGCGCTCACGTCGTCGCCCTCGAGCGCCACCGGGAACTCCGCGAAGGGTCCGATCACCGAGTTGCACGACGAGAAGGTCTCGACGTCGCGGTAGATCTCCGACGCCTCGTCCCAGCCCGTCACCGCGAGCACCCCGTAGCTTCCGGTGTCGGCGATCGGGCACTTCGCCCGCAGGTGCTCGAAGTACGGGTACGGGTCCTCGAGCAGCGATGCGTCGGTGAAGAAGTCGACCTCGTCGTAGTCGGTCACGTGCGGTACCCCCTGGTCCCTCGACGGCACCGACCGGCGGCCTGCTGTGCAGTCGCCCAAACCCGGTGCTGGGCGACTGCTTAGCAGACCGCCCGCCGTCGGTGGCAACGTGGTGGCCATGGCCTCCGCCCGACGCATCGGCGCCGCCGACTCCAGCTCCCGCACGCATCTCCTCGACGTCGCCGAGGAGATGCTGCTGGAGGGCGGCTACGCCGCGGTCACGTCGAGGAAGCTCGGCGCGCGTGCAGAGGTCAGCCCGCAGCTCGTCCACTACTACTTCCGCACCATGGACGAGCTCTTCGTCGAGGTGTTCCGGCGCCGGGCGGAGCAGGGCCTGGAGCGTGCTGCCGAGGCGCTGGCCGAGGACGGGTCGCTCGTGTCGATCTGGGAGCTGACGCGCAACCCGCTCGGCGCCCGGTTCAACCTGGAGTTCGCGGCGCTGGCCAACCACCGTCCTGCGATCCGCGCGGAGCTCGCCGAGTACGGCGACCGGTTCCGCCGGCTGCAGCACGACGCCGTCGCGGCTCGGTTCGCCGAGCTGGGCATCGGCCCCGAGACGTGTCCACCCACCGTCGCCCTGCTCGTCATGACCGGCCTCTCACAGATCATGTCGATCGAGTCGTCCTTCGGGCTCACGACCGGTCACGACGAGACCCGACGGTTCGTGCGGGATCTGCTGGAGCGCATCGAGGCGGGCGAGATGCCGACGCCGGGGTAGCCGGCGACGTCGACCGACGGCCCGGGGTCGAGCGCAGCGGCGGTTCAGAGCGGCAGGAGGTGGGGCAGCGACCGGTCCTGCAGCACCCGTGCGCCCAGCTCCGCGGTCACCGTCCTGGCGTTCCCGAACAGGCCGTCGAGCACGATCGAGCGGCGGACGTAGCGATGCAGGTCGTGCTCGGTCGTGAAGCCGATGCCGGCCAGCACCTGCTGGCAGTGGCGGCGCACGGTCCGGGCGCCGTGCCCGCACGCCGCACCGGCGATGGCCGCGGCGAGCGGCGAGCGGTCCTCCCACG
>JAEXGP010000429.1 GCA_023450775.1 Actinomycetes bacterium
GCCCCTGCGATCGCAGGGGCCTTCGACGTCTCTACCGGGTTGGAGCGGGCGGTCAGCCCGGCCCGACGAGGTAGCCGTCGACGAGCGTCCAACCGGCCGGCAACGCCGGGACGCCGACCACCCCGCCGGACGTCACCCCGGTGAGCGTCGCAGCCGACAGGTTCACGCCCGTGAGGTTCGTCCCGGTGAGGACCGCGCCGGTGAGGTCGGCGTTGTTCATGAACGCACCCGTGAGGTTCAGCCCCGTCAGGTCGGCGTTGGTGAAGTTCGTCGCGCTCAGCGAGATGCCCAGCTGCGCGGCGGGCGTGAACGTCGCGCCGGTGAGATTCACGTTCGGCCCGACGAGGTAGCCCTCGACGACGCGGAACCGACCCGTCGCCGGCAGCTGCGCCGGCACCCCGACCAGCCCGCCGGACACGATGCCGGACAGCTTGTTGTCGTTGTCGGTGCCGAAGCGTGCGCCGGAGACGTTGGCCCCGGTCAGCGTCACGTTCGTGAGCGTGGCGTTCGTGAGATTGGTCCCCGTGAGCACCGCGCCGGTCAGGTCCACACCGCTGAGATCCGCGCCGGAGAGGTCGACCGAGTGCAGGTCGACACCGCGCCCGACCAGGTAGCCCTTGACCAGCTTCCAGCCCGGCGGGAGCACGGGGGTGCCCACGATCCCGCCCGAGGTCACGCCCGTGAGCGTGGCGGCCGACAGGTTCGCGGCGTTGAGGTTCGCCCCGGTGAGCACCGCGCCGGTCAGGTTCGCGTTGTTCAGGAACGCACCGGCGAGGTTCAACCCGGAGAGGTTGGCGCCGGTGAAGTCGGCGCCGCTCAGCGCGACGCCGAGCTGGGCGGTCGCCGAGAAGTGCGCGCCGCGCAGGTTCGCGCTCGGGCCGATGAAGTAGCCCTCGACGATGCGGAAGCGGCCCGACGCCGGCAGCTGCGCCGGCTGTCCGTCCAGGCCGCGCGACACGATGCCGGCCAACTTGTTGTCGTCGTCGGTCCCGAAGCGCGCGCCCGTGATCGTCGCGTTCGTCAGGATGAGGTTCGTCAGCGTGGCGTCGGTGAAGTCGGTGCCGGTGAGGTCCGCGCCGGTCAGGTCGGCCCCGGTGAGGTCGAGTCCGGTGAGCGCCGCACCGCGGAGATCAGCCGTCCGGTGGATCAGGTAGCCGGAGGGCTTCCCGCTCCATCGCCAGCCGCTGGGCAGGAGGCAGTCGGTGCAGTCGGTCCCGCCCGACCGGACCTCGGAGAGGTCCACGGCTCGGAGATCGAGTCGGCTGAGGTCGAGACCCGAGAGGTCCGCGCCAGGACCGATGAGGTGCCCGCCGATCACCGACCAGCCGACCGGGAGGGAGGCGGGCACGCCCTCGATGCGCGCGGACGTGACGCCGCGCAGCTGGGCGCCCGCCAGCTTGGCGCCGGTGAGGTCGGTCCCGTCGAAGCGCGCGCCGCGGAGATCGGCCCCGGTCAGGTTCGCTCCGCTCAGATCGGTGCCGGCGAGGTTCGACCCGCGCAGGTCCGCGCCGTTGATGTCGAGCTCGGCGAGGTACAGGTCCGACAGGTCGGCGAGGCGGAGGTCGGCCTTCGCACGCACGTACGGCCCGCTGCCCTGCGCCATGTAGTCAATGGCGCCTCGCGTCACGACGGTGCGCGACGCGAGGACCCCGCCCAGTGCGGTCGGTCCGTCGTAGATGGCGCTCAGGAGGGTGTCGCAGTTGGGGCCCCTCCGATCGGAGGTCCTGGTGGTGAGGCGGGTCGGGAGCGCCGGTCGGCCGCCCCACACGGCCGTGGGGGTCGAGGTCCCGACGGCGTTCTGGAGCCGCTCGGTGTAGGTCCGCGGCGGGCCCGGCACCGGAGCGTCGTAGTAGCAGCGCACCTGGAAGTTGACGGTGTTTCGCGACCACACGTACGGCCAGGGCGTGTCGTCGGCGATCTGCTGCCACTCGTCGCTCGACGGGTTGAGCCCCGCGAGGTAGCTGCCGGGCGTGGTTCCCGCGGCCGGCGTGAAGCCGCTCAGCAGCTCGGTGAGATCGGCGTTCGCGGGGATCTGCCAGTCGCCGTAGCTCCGCGTGGGGTCGGCGTTCAGCTCGTCGAGCAGGACGGGCACCGTCCCGGGATCACGGTTGTCGGGTCGATACCGGGCAGCGTCCGCCACCGGCAGCCACATGGTGGCGCCGTTCATCGACCGTTGCCCCGGCCCCGCATCGATCACGACGTCGTCGGGGATCAACGGCGGCAGACCTGCGTGCTCCTCGCGCGTCTGGTCGAGGTACTCCTTCCTCGCGTTCTCGAAGTTGGGGAGGTAGCCCTCCTTGGTGTCCCCGGGCGGCGGCGGATCGGACGGGATCCAGCGCTCCATCCGCATCCACGCGGCGAGCGCCTCGTACTCGGCGAAGTTCTCGTAGAGCGCACGGATCTGCGCCGAGTCGGCCGCCGAGTAGTACCGGCTGTGCTGTCCCGTCAGCATCACGAGTCCCTTGGAGGACAGCGCGGAAGTGGCCTCGCCGGGGACGAGGCGGTCGCTGATCTTGCCGGCGAGCGAGCTGGCGCCGAGCCGGTCGTAGGCCACGTAGAACTGGTTGCGGCGACGGATCAGCTGGGCGAACGCATCGTCGATGCGCTGCTGGTCCCCGCTCTCCTTCGCCTCCTCGTGTGCCGCCGCCGCCGCGAGCATGGGCATGAACTGCTC
>JAEXGP010000054.1 GCA_023450775.1 Actinomycetes bacterium
CGTGGCGGTCCGGTCCTGCCTGGTGCTCGCGCCACAGGCGGACGGGGCCGAGGTGGAGACCGTGTACAGCCTCGCGGTCGGACCCGACGGCGCCCCGGGGCGGGTGGCCCAGGCGCTGCACGAGGAGCACGGCCTCCAGTGCGGGTTCTGCACGCCGGGGATCGTGGTGTCCATGACCGCCGCGCTCCGGGACGACCTCGACGTGGACGAGGCGCTCGACCAGGTGCTCGGCGGGCACCTCTGCCGCTGCACCGGCTACGTCAACGTGCGGGCGGCCGTGCGGCGGGCCTTCGCCGGCTCCGCCGAGGGAGCAGGCGCCCGGACGGAGGACGACCGATGAGCTGGATCGGCGAGCGCGTGCCCCGGCTCGACGACCTGCGGCTGCTGGCCGGGCGCGGCACGTTCACCGACGACCTGCACCTCCCGGGCGTGCTCGAGGCCACCGTCCTGCGCAGCCCCGTCGCCCACGGGATCTACCGGGGCCTCGACACCAGCGCGATCACCGACCCCGACGTCGTCGTGCTGGGGCCCGAGGCGTTCCTGGACCGCTACTCCCCCATCCCGGTGCTGTGGCACCTGCCCGGGCAGTTCCAGCACAGCCATCCGGTCGTGGACCGCCACCTGCGCTACCGGGGCGAGCCGGTGGGCGTGGTCGTCGCCCCCACCCGCTACTCGGCCGAGGACGCCGCCGCCCTGGTGCGGTGGGAGATCGACGAACTCCCGCCGGTGCTGGGCACGACCGAGGCGCTGGTCGACGGTGCGCCGCTGCTCTACCCCGAGCACGGCACCAACGTGATGGCCCGCTGGTCCACCGGCGACGACGAGGACCACCTCCGGGCCGTGCTCGACGACGCGGACCACGTGATCACCGCCGACCTCCGGATCGGGCGCGTGGCGGGCACGCCCATGGAGACCCGGGGCGTGGTCGTGGCGCCTCCGGCCCCGGGCGACCGTCGCGGCAAGCTCACCGTGTGGTGCTCCACCCAGGCGCCGCACGCGGTCCGGGACTTCATCGCCGCCGCCACGGACCTGCCGCAGCACCGCATCCGGGTGGTCGCTCCCGACGTGGGCGGCGGCTTCGGGGTCAAGGACCACCAGGGCGAGGACGAGATGCTCGTCGTGCTCGCCGCACTGCAGCTGGGGCGCCCGCTCAAGTGGATCGAGGACCGCAGCGAGTCGCTCACGCTGACCCGCCACGCCCGTGACCACGACAACCGGGTGACGATCGCGATCGACGACGACGGGCGGTTCCGGGCGTTGCACGTGGAGGCGGTCCGCAACGTCGGGGCGCTGTTCGGCATGTTCGGCGCCGGGCCGCTGTTCGCCACCAGCGGCATGCTGCCCGCCCCCTACCGCTGGGACGCCGTGCGCTGCGACGCCGTCGCCGTCGCCACCAACACCACCCCCACGGGTGCGTACCGCGGCTTCGGCCAGACCCAGTCCGTCTACGTGCGGGAGCGCGCGATCGACCTCGCGGCCCGGCACCTGGGCGCTGATCCGGTGGAGCTGCGGATGGCCAACCTGGTCGGCCCGGCCGAGATGCCGTCGCAGCTGCGCACCGCGCCGCTGTTCCTCGACAGCGGCGACTACCCCGAGGCGCTCGGGCTGGCCCGGGACCTGGCTACGCGGTGGGACGACCCGCCCGACGACGGCCGTGCCCGCGGCCTCGGTTGGGCGGTCTACGCGCAGCAGTCGGGGATCGGGCCGAGCGGCGGGAACGAGGCGATCGGACTCGACGTGGGCGGGTTCGAGACCGCGGACCTGCGCATGGAGCACGACGGGACGGTGCGGGCGCTGGTCGGTACGAGCTGCCACGGCCAGGGCCACGAGACCTCGTTCGCCCAGCTGGTGGCCGAGGAGCTGGGCATCGATCCGGCCGACGTCGACCTCATCCACTCCGACACCGACGTCACGCCCTACTCCCCCTACGGCACCGCGGCGTCGCGGTCGATGGCCGTGGGCGGCGGGGCCACGGTCCGCGCCGCCCGCCGGCTCGCCGAACTCGTCCGCGGCGTGGCGGCCGAGATGCTCGAGGCCGACCCGGGCGACATCGAGCTGGCCGCCGGGCGCGCCACGGTCGCCGGCACGACCAGCTGGGTGCCGATCAGCGAGGTGGCCGACCGCGCATGGCAGGCCCGGTCGCTGCCCGACGGCGCAGAGCCCGGGCTCGTCGCCCGCGTGTGCCACGACCCGACGGACTTCACCTACAACTACGCCGTCCACGTGTGCCGGGTGGCGCTGGACGCCGAGACCGGCCTGACCGAGGTCGAGCGCTACGGCGTGGTACACGACTGCGGCACCCTCGTAAACCCGACGATCGTCGAGGGCCAGATCCACGGCGGCGTCGCCCAGGGCATGGGGGCCGCCCTGATGGAGGAGGCCACGTTCGGCGACGACGGCGCGCCGACCGCGACGACGCTGCTCGACTACCTGGTCCCGGTGAGCTCCACCGTGCCCGACATCGAGATCGTGCACACCGAGCACCCGTCGCCGAGCACGCCGGGCGGCATGAAGGGCATGGGCGAGGGCGGGACGAACGGCAGCTTCGCCTGCGTGGCCAACGGCGTCGCCGCCGCCGTCGCCGCCGTCCAGCCCGACGCGGTCGTGCGCCTGACGACCACACCGCTGTCGCCGGCGGTCGTGTGGGCCGCGCTGCACCCCGACGAGACCTGATCCCGTTCGTGTTACGTGCCGGTGAACCCTCGTCCGGCACCCTTCCCGCCCGCTCCGCGGTTCAACAGACTGTTGGACATGAGCACACCCACACCCACCCCCGACCTGTGCCTCCGCGGCGGTCGCGTCATCGATCCCGAGCGAGGGATCGACGAGGTGACCGACGTCCTCATCGGTGGCGGGAAGATCCTGGCCGTCGGCTCGGCAACCGAGCACCTCGGCGTCCAGGAGCTCCCGTCAGAGGTGCAGATCGTGGACGTGACCGGGCTCGTCGTCACTCCCGGACTCATCGATCTCCACGCCCACGTGTACCCGGGCCTGGGGAACTTCTGCGTCGGCCCCGACGAAGCGGGCGTCGAGCGCGGCGTGCCGATCGTCGTCGACGGCGGCACCAGCGGCACGGCGACCATCCGCCTGGCCCGCGACTGGCTCGAGGCCCTGCAGCCGAAGACCAGGGTGCTGTCGTTCGTGGACCCCTGCGTGCTGTACCTGGCCACGCACGACTTCATCTGCCACAAGCTCGAGATCGCCAACGACCTCCGCAACCTGGACCTCGACGCGGCGGCCGCGGCGCTCGAGCTGCCCGACGTGGTCGGCTTCAAGGTGCGGGTCTGCCACGCCGGCGACCCCGCCGAGTCGCCGTTCCTGGAGGGCGCCAAGTCCGTGGCCGGCGACCGACCGATCATGGTGCACCTCGGGCGCTTCCCCCACACGCCGTCGATCACCCCGCCGGTGCTGCTCGACTCGCTGCGGGCCGGCGACATCATCACCCACGCCTACCGGGGCGCCTCCGGCGTGTTCCCGTCGGGCAGCGACGAGGTGATCCCCGAGTTCCGCGGGGCCTACGAGCGCGGCGTGCTCCTGGACGTCGGGCACTCGGCCACCGACTTCCGCTTCGCGGACGCCCGCCGGCTGTACGAGCACGGCTTCAAGGTGACCTCGGCGTCCACGGACCTCAACATCTTCAACATCGACCGGGTGGTGGTCTCGCTGCCCGAGACGCTCTCGAAGATGCTGGTGCTCGGCTTCTCGCTGCAGGAGACGATCGCCATGGGGACGTGCAACACCGCGGCGGCCATCCGCCACTCGCACGAGCTGGGCAACCTGGACGTCGGCCGGTCCGCCGAGGTGTCGGTCATGCGCCTGGAGGAGGGCGAATGCCACCTCAGCGACGGCTACGAGACCGTCGTCGGGGACCGGCGGCTCGTGCCGGTCGGCTGCGTGCGCGCCGGCGAGTGGATCCCCGCCACCGCGGGGTTGGAACCGGAGCTGGCGCCCAAGGTGCTGGCCGCGGTCTGACGCCACGCCACCGGATGCCACCGCCCGGAGGGAGCGCATGAGCACCACGGTCTCCACGGGGTCGCAGGTCGGGATCGCCCGGCCTGCGACCTCCGGGTTCTCACCCGGCGAGTGGGAGTTGCTCGCCGGGTGCTGGCACCCGGTCGCCCTGTCCGAGGAGCTCGACGCCGGCGGTGGCTCGGTGCTCGAGGAGGCCCGCCTGCCGGCCGCGCCGCCGCCCGGCGCCTTCCGCTCGGTGCTGCTCGACGTCGGCCTGGTGGCCTTCCGGGGCACCAACGGCGACGCCACCGTGCTGCTCGACCGCTGCCCGCACCGCGGCGCCCGGCTGTCAGACGGGGTCGTCGCCGACGGCTGCGTGACCTGCCCGTACCACGGCTTCACGTTCGACGGCGGCGGCCGGTGCGTGTCGGTGCCGTCGTCGCCGTCCAACTCGATCCCACCCCGGATGCACCTGGAACCGCTCCCGGTCATCGAGCGGTACGGCATCGTCTGGACATGCCTGCGACCGGACCTGTCGGCCGCGATCGACGACGGCCCGGCGGGCGACGGGCCGCTGCCGCCGTGGTCCCGGCTCGAGGAGGACGGCTTCCAGCGCGCCGGCTGCCGGCCGTTCGTGTGGGACGCCTCGGCGCAACGCCACGCCGAGAACTTCAACGACCAGGCGCACTTCCCGTACATCCATGCCGGCACCTTCGGCGTCGAGGACCCGATCGTGCCGCCGCTCGACGTGCGGGCCGAGGGCCGGCTGCTCAGCCTCGACGTGGCGATGGCCCAGCAGGAGCGCCAGACGTTCGACGGCTCGACCGAGTCGGCCGCGGTGCGCTACCGGTACCGGTGGCACCTGCCCTTCGCGTCGTGGCTGGAGATCGACTACCCGCACGGCGGCACGGAGCTCATCGGCGACGTGGCGGCGCCGGTGCACGCGGACGCGTGCCGGGTCTACCTGGCCAACGCCCGGAACTTCGACACCGACCAGCCGGTCGACGACTGGGTGGCGTTCCAGGACGCGGTGAACGCCGAGGACCGCTGGATCGTGGAGCAGCTCGAACCGAGGGGCGTGCCGATCGAGATGGGGGTCGAGGTGCACGTGAAGGCGGACGCCATGTCGATCGCCGCCCGGCGGTGGTTCCGCTCGCACCTGGTGCCCGAAAGCGGCTGACGGGCCGCACCGACACTTCGACCTCGCTCAGCCGCGAGGCTGGCTCAGTCGGCCTCGGCCGGCACGCAGACCTCGAGCTCCATGCCGTCGGGGTCGCGGAAGAACAACGACCAGGTGTCGCCGCCGAGCAGCGTGATCTCCCCCACCTCGCCGCCGGCCGCGGGGATGCGTTGGAGGAGCTGTTCCAAAGCGTCCCGCGACGGCGCGGCCAGCCCGTAGTGGTCGACGGGACCGCGCCCACCGATCTGGGAGCGGTCCCCCACGAGCGACTCGGCCGGCACCTCGGCGATGTTCATGGCGGACCCGGAACCCACGTCGATGATGGCCATGCGGGGGTGGTCCGGGCCCTTCGGGATCTCGGTCCGCACCGAGGCACCGAAGGCGTCGCGATAGAAGGCGATGATGCGGTCCAGGTCGGGCGTGCCCGTGGCGACGTGGTTGAACCCGACCGTGATCGGTCCCGTGAGCGGCTCCATGCCGCGAGCGTACGACGGCGGTGCGGTCAGGCGACCGTGATCGCGGCGATCTTGGCCTCCAGGAAGTCCCGGGCCCGGACGGGCTCGAACTCGTCGCCGTCGACCAGCGGGGCGATCATCGTGTCGTCGTCGGGCTCGCCGAAGAAGACGAGCGACATGAGGCCCTCCTCCGGGGTGGCCTCCGACGGCGGCAGGACCCGATGGCGCGACGAGCGCCAGCGGCCGCCCGACCACATCTCCAGCAGGTCGCCCACGTTGATCGTGAGCGAGCCCGGCACGTACTCGGCGTCGTGCCACTCCCCTGCGGCGTCCTGCACCTGCAGGCATCCAGTGCCCGGTTGGCGGTCCAGGATCGTGACGGTGCCGAAGTCCGTATGGGGTCCGATGCGGAACTGGTTGTCCTGCACCGGTCCGGTCCGGACCAGCGGCGGGTACCAGTTGACGTTCATGACCGAGTCCGAGCTCGACTCGCGGTCGACGAAGTGCTCGGGGTCGTCCAGTCCCAGCGCCACCGCGCAGAGGCGCATCAGCTCGATGTGCAGCTCCTCGACCTGCCGGGTGTACTCCACCACCACGTCGCGCAGCCCGGCCGGTCCGCTCGGCCACGGCGTCGACATGGACGACGCCCGGCCGATCGCATCCATGCCCACCACGAACGACTCCTTCATGTCGGGCGGGGTGTCCTCGCCGAAGATGTAGCCGTTGGCCTCCAGGCCGTACGGCACCCAGCCCCGATCGCCGAGCTGGTCGACGCGGATCGCCGTCTTCACGTCCTCGGGACCGGTGAAGAACTCGAGCAGCTCGGCGCGCAGCCGGCCGGGCAGCTCGGGGTCGATCCCGTGGTCGGTGATGACCATGAAGCCCATGTCGGACAGCGAGCGGTCGACCAGCGCCGCCACCCGGGCACGGTCCTCGCCGCTGCCGTCGAACCACGGCGCCAGCGAGATCGTGAGGATGCCGCCGTCGACGGCGGGTTCAGGGGTGTCCAGGTCGTCGGTCACGGTTCGCTCCCTCGGTTCTCTCGGTTCAGGTGCCGCCCTGCGACGACGGCATGCGACGGGCGGCGAAGGACGCCAGCACGGCGAACGTGGCGGCGACGAGCATGGTGACGCCGACCGCGGCGCCGAGCTGGTCGTCGAGGCGGGCGATCACGATCGCCGCGGCGGTCGTCCCGAGCGCGGTGCCGAGCAGGTTGGCGAGTTGGACCAGCGCCGTGGCCTCGCCCTCCCGACCGGTCGGCGCGCCTTCGACGGCGATGACCTGGCAGATCGTGAAGACCAGGCCGCAGCCGAACGAGCCGAGGGCCGTGGCCGGGTACGCCAGCCAGAACGGCATCACCTCGAACACGAGCGACGCGGCGAGGACCAGACCTGCCGCGGCCACCAGCGCGCCGCCGGCGGCCACGCGGGGCCGCCGCGAGGCGGGCAGCCGGGCCTGGAACCACGAGCCGGCCGCCCAGAAGAAGGCGGCCACCGTGAGGGGAAGGCCGGCCTCGAGGATCGTGGAGCCGCGGACCTGGCGGAGCAGCAGCGGCAGGAAGTTCTCGGTGGTGAGGTAGGCGGCGCAGGCGGTCAGGGCGCAGGCGATCACCGCCGGCTTGCCGGGCCGCGCCACCCACGTGCCACGGGGCAGCGTCGCCCGGGCGCCGGGCATGAGCACGAGCAGCCCCACGGGGATGAGCAGCAGCCAGCGCGGGTCCGACGCGCTCCCGGCCAGCACCACGATGCCGAGCCCTGCGGCCAGCAGGGCGGGACCCCAGGCCGACGACTCGTCGGCGTCGCCGTCGGTCCCCTCGCCGACCGCGGACAGGTCGAGCGCCGGCCGGCGCATGATCTCGGGGATCAACAGCACGGCGCACAGGACGAGGATCGGGATGATCCCGGCGAAGATCCACGGCCAGCCGACGGTCTCGACCAGCGTCGCCGAGATCGTCGGCCCGATCATCCCCGGGATGATGAAGACGGCCGACACCACGCCGAGCACCAGCGGCTGGAGCCGCAGCGGGTAGTAGCGGGCGATGATCACGAGCTGCAGGGTCAGCGTGGCCCCGGCACCGAGCCCGACGACGAAGCGCCCCGCTGCCACCTGGGCCATCGTCGTGGCGAACGAGGTGGCGAGCAGCCCGACCGAGAACACCGACAGCGCGATCACCAGCGGCCGCAGGGTGCCGAAGCGGTCGGCCAGGCGGCCGCCGAACGGCGCCGCGAACACGCTCGCCACGAGCGGGGCAGCGATCGCTGCCCCGAAGAGCCCGACCCCACCCACGTCGTCGAGCACCGCGGGCATCGCCGTGGCGGCGCCGACGATCTCGAAGGCGTTGCACCCGAGCAGCACGACCGTGCCCACGGTGAGCACGGCGTATCGACGGCTGAACAGCTCGGAGAACCGCGCCCTGTCGTCGTCGTGGGCGCGCTCGTCCGGAACGGTGATCTCCATCGGTCGCCAGCTCAGCGCAGGCAGGTCACGAACCCGGGTCGCACGTGTTGCGCGTCCGTGAACAGTTCAACGAACTGTTGACGCGCCGCCCACCCGGCAGCACGCTGCGGACGATGTCCGAACCCGAGGCACCGACCACGCCGCCGGGCGCGTCCCGACCCGCCGACCTGCTCGTCCGCGGCGCCCGCCTGGTGGCGACCATGGACGACGACCGCACGGAGATCGCCGGCGGATGGGTGGCCGTCACCGACGGCGCCGTGTCGGGCGTGGGGCCGCCGGGCAGCGAGCCCGACGCGGTCGAGGTGCTCGATGCATCCGACTGCCTGGTCACGCCCGGGCTGGTGAACACGCACCACCACCTCTACCAGAACCTGACTCGGGCGCTGCCGCCGGCCACCGGTCAGAAGCTGTTCGACTGGCTCACCACGCTGTACCCGATCTGGGCGCTGCTCGACGAGGAGGCCGCCCACGTCTCGGCCTGGGTCGGCATGGCGGAGCTGGCGCTCGGCGGGTGCACGACGACGAGCGACCACCTCTACGTCCATCCCGAGGGCGGCGGGGACCTGATCTCGGCGGAGATCGCCGCAGCGACCGACCTGGGTGTGCGCTTCCACGCCACGCGCGGGTCCATGAGCCTGTCGCGCAAGGACGGCGGCCTTCCGCCCGACAGCGTGGTCCAGCAGCCCGACGAGATCCTCGCCGACTCGGAGCGTCTGGTCGCGCAGCACCACGACACCGACCCGCTGGCCATGGTCCGGGTGGCGCTGGCGCCGTGCTCGCCGTTCTCGGTCACCGAGCAGCTGATGGTCGACACCGCGGCGCTGGCCGAGCGCCTGGACGTGCGGCTGCACACCCACATCGCCGAGGACCTGGACGAGGACGACTTCTGCCTGGAGCGCTTCGGGTGCCGCCCGATCGAGTATTTGGAGCGGGTCGGGTGGGGATCGGACCGGACCTGGGTGGCGCACTGCGTGCAGCCGAACCCGGCGGAGGTCGAGCGGTTGGGCCGCTGGGGCACGGGCGTGGCCCACTGCCCCAGCTCGAACATGATCCTGGGCGTCGGCATGGCCCCGGTCTCCGACTTCCTGGCTGCGGGCGTGCCCGTGGGCCTGGGTTGCGACGGCTCGGCCTCCGCCGACTCGGCATCGCTGTGGACCGAGGCCCGCAACGCCATGCTCGTGGCCAAGCTGCGCGGCGGCGCCGACGCCTTCGACGCCCGCCGGTCGCTCGAGCTCGCCACCCGGGGCGGGGCCGACTGCCTGGGCCGAGCCGGCGAGATCGGTCAGCTGTCGCCGGGCGCCGCCGGCGACCTGGTCGTGTGGGGCCTCGACGGTCCCGCGCACGCC
>JAEXGP010000042.1 GCA_023450775.1 Actinomycetes bacterium
TGCCCGGCCCGTTCGCCGGGGCGGTGGCCGCGGTGGGCAGCGGGCTGCTCGACGGCTCCGGCCGGTTCGTCTTCGAGGGCTTCCTGCCGCGCAAGGGCGGAGCGCGGCGCGAGCGCATCGCCGAGCTCGCCGGCGAGCGGCGGACCGTCGTGCTCTACGAGGCGCCGCACCGGCTGGCCGCCACGCTCGCCGACCTGGCCGGCGCGCTCGGCGATGACCGGGAGGTGGCGCTGTGCCGCGAGCTCACCAAGCTCCACGAGGAGACGTGGCGGGGCACCCTGGCCGAGGCGGTGGACCATGCCGGCCGGGTCGAGCCCCGGGGTGAGTACGTGCTGGTGCTCCGGGGTGCGCCGGCGCCGGTGGAGGCCGACGACGACGCCCTGCGCGCCGCGCTCGACGCCGCGCTCGCCGACGGCGCCAGCCGTCGCGACGCGGCCGCGACCGTCGCCGAGCGGTTCGGCGTGGCCCCGAACCGGGTCAAGCGCCTCCTCAACGGCTGACGCGCCGCCGTCACCTCGCCTCGAACTTGGGCACCAGCGACCGGTGGTTGGTCCGTGGTGCCCAAGTTCGGCGGTGGGCGCGGTCGCCGGCCTGATCTCGGGCACCAGCGACCAGTGGTTGGTCCGTGGTGCCCAAGTTCGGTGGGTGGTCAGTCGCCGCTGGGGCGGGCGCGGTGGACGGCGAGGGCCTCGGCGGCGACGTCGCGTACCGGGCGGTCGAGCGCGCGGGCGGCCGCGACCACGTCGTCGTGCTCGGGCTTGGCGCCGTAGGGGCCGACCTTGATGCCGATCGAGCGGCCGTCGACGACGACCTTGGTGCTGGTGCGGTCGAGCTCGTGCTTGGTGACCGGCCACTCGCGCAGCCCCAGCGTGCCGGTCTCGGAGGCCAGCAGCCGCCGGACCGCCGGCACCAGACCGGGCTCGCAGAGCACCCGCACCTGGTGGCCGGGCCGGCTCTTCTTCATGGTCACCGGGAGCACCCACGCGTCGTCCGCGCCCAGCTCGAGCGCCGCCGAGATCACGTGCCCCAGGACCTCTGGCGTGACGTCGTCGACGTTGGTCTCGACGACGACGGCGTCCACCGCGGTGGCCGGCCACCCGTCCGCGTCGTCGTCACCGCTGCCGTCGTCCGCCGGCTCGTACCGGACGACGGTCACCACGTTGGCGTGGCCCGGCGGGTCCCACGCGCCCGCGCCGCGCCCGACCCCGGCCACGGTCCCTGCCGGCATCGGCCCCCACGCCGCCGCCATCGTCGTGAGGAGGGCGACGCCGGTGGGCGTGGCGGTCTCCCGCTCGACCGGACGGCCGTCGACCACGAGAGGCCTGCTCGGGTGGCCGGTCAGCAGCTCGAGCGTGGCCGGCGCCGGCACCGGGACGGTCCCGTGCGCCATCGCGACGGTGCCGATGCCCAGGCCGATCGGCGCCGAGGTCACGCGCGGCATGCCCAGGTCGTGCAGGGCGGCCCACGTCCCGACGACGTCGACGATGGCGTCGACCGCGCCGACCTCGTGGAAGTGCACCTGGTCCACGTCGATGCCGTGGACCCGGGCCTCGGCGTGCGCCAGGCGTTCGAAGGTCGCACGGGCGCCGTCGCGGACCGGTGTGGGCAGGTCGGCGGCGGCGAGCATGGCGTCGATCGTCGACCAGCTGCGGTGGTGGTCGCCCTCGGGGGCGGTCACGGTGACCGATGTGGCGGTCAGCCCGCGCCGGGTGCTGCGGCCGCAGTCGAGCGTCCAGCCGGGGACCGGGAGCGAGGCCACCGCGGACCGCACGGCGTCGGGGTCGGCGCCGACGTCGACGAGCGCGGCCAGCAGCATGTCGCCGGCGACGCCGACGGCCGGGTTCACCCAGAGCCCGGTCACGATCGCTCGCGCGTCACGACGGAGCACCCAGGACGCGCAGTGCTGCGCACGCCGCGCCGTAGCCGTTGTCGATGCCGACCACGCTCACGCCGGGGGCGCAGGAGCTGAGCAGCGACAGGAGCGCGGTCACGCCCTCCAGGCTGGCGCCGTAGCCGGTGGAGGTCGGCACGGCGACGATCGGCTGCGGGACCAGTCCGCCGAGCACGGTCGGCAGCGACGCCTCCATGCCGGCCAGGGCCACGATCACGCGGGCGTCGGCGAGCTCGTCGAGCGACCCGAGCAGGCGGTGCAGGCCGGCGACCCCGATGTCGCGCACCACGTGGACGTCCGCACCGAGCGCGGTCAGCGTGCCGACGCACTCGTCGAGCACCGGCTGGTCCGATGTGCCGCCGGAGATCACCGCCACGCGGCGGTCCGGATCGGTGGGGGCGTGGCGCCACGTGAGCGTGTCGGACCACTCGCCGGCGGGCGCCGGGACGGACGGGGCGAGCGCGGCGATGGCGGCCCGATGCTCCGCGGTCGTGCGCGTGACGACCAGCGGGTCCGTGCCGTCGCGCAGCATCGCCGCGACCACCTCGGCGCACTGCTCGGGCGTCTTGCCCGCGGCGTAGACGGCCTCGGGCAGACCGGTGCGCCGGACGCGGTCGAGGTCGGGTCGGGTGTGTCCCAGCCCGGCCGCCGGGACGGGCGGTGCGGCTGCGGTCGCGAGCGGTGCGGTCGCGCGCGGTGCCGGCACGGGAGCCGTCTCCGCATCCGCCACCACGTGGTTGAGGTTGCCCGACCGCAGGCCTGCGAGGTCCAACGTCACGTACCGGTAGCCGGCCGCCTCGAGCGCGGCCACGATCCGGTCGGCCACGGCGGCGGCCCGGGCGAGCTCGTCGACCGGCACCTCCACGCGGGCGGTGTCGCCCAGGTGCCGCACCCGCACGTCCGACAGACCCAGCTGCCGCACCGCGGCCTCGGCCCGGTCGACCTGCGACAGCGTCGAGAACGTGACCGGGGTGCCGTAGGGGATCCGCGACGACAGGCACGGCTGGGACGGCCGGTCCCACACGTCCAGGCCGGCCCGCCGGGCCAACGCCCGGACGTCGGCCTTGGTGAGACCGGCCTCCACGAGCGGGAACCGGGCGCCGCGGCGGCGCGCCGCCTCCTGGCCCGGGCGGTGGTCGCCGAGGTCGTCGACGTTGACGCCGAGCACGACGGTCGCCGGCCCGAGGGTCCCGGCACCGCCTGCTCCGGCACTGGATGCGGCTCCGGCCCTGGATGCGGCTTCTGCCCTGGATGCGGCTTCGGCCGCGAGCGGCTCGAGCTCGTCGAGCAGCGCCTCCTTGCACCACGCGCACCGGTCGGTGCCGTTGGCGACGTAGCGCGCTTCGTCCATCTCCCGCGTCTCGACCGACCGCCACGGCAGGCCCCACGCTGCCGCCAGATCGCGGCAGCGGTCGAGCTCGCCCGTGGCCAGCGACGCGGATCGTGCGGTGACCGCCAGCACCCGGTCGGGCCCGAGCACCTCGAGCGCCGAGTGGGCGAGCAGCGCCGAATCCACGCCGCCCGAGAACGCCACGACGACCGGTCCGATCGACCGCAGCACGTCGGCGAGGCGCTCGGGGCCGCCGGCAGCGTCGGATCGTGCCGGGGCTGGCGTCCCGTCGGTGCGCACGTCGGCCTGGGTCACGCGGCGGAGCGTACCGGCCGGGACCCTCCGGGCTCCCACGCGACCCGGCCCGCTAACGTTCGAACCCGTGCCTGCGACCACCGCCCCCACGATCGACGTCAACCCCGGAGAGCTCGACGTGGTCGGCATCGGCAACGCCCTGGTGGACGTGCTGAGCCACGGCACGGACGAGCTGGTCGAGGAGCTCGGGCTGGTGAAGGGGTCCATGAACCTCATCGAGGCCGACCGGGTGGAGGTCCTCTACGAGCGCATGGGTCCGGGCGTGGAGGTGTCCGGCGGGTCGGCCGCCAACACGATGGCGGGGCTGGCCTCGCTGGGGGGTTCGGCGCAGTACCTGGGCAAGGTCCGCGACGACCAGCTCGGCACGGTCTTCGCCCACGACCTGGTCGCCACCGGCGTCCGCTACGCCACGCCCAAGGCGGCCGACGGCCCGGCCACGGGCTGCTGCCTGATCCTGGTCACGCCCGACGCGCAGCGGACGATGAACACCTACCTGGGGGCGTCGGTCCGCTTCGGCCCGGATGACGTCGACGAGGAGGCGGTCGCCTCGGCCACCGTCCTCTACCTGGAGGGCTACCTGTTCGACCCGCCCGAGGCGCAGGAGGCGTTCCGCCGAGCCGCCCGCATCGCGCACGAGGCAGGCCGCACGGTGTCGGTCACGCTGTCCGACAGCTTCTGCGTGGAGCGCCACCGCGACGCCTTCCTGGACCTCGTCGAGCACCACATCGACCTGCTGTTCGCCAACGAGGCCGAGATCACCACGCTGTACCAGACCGACTTCGACTCGGCGGTCGAGGGCGTCCGGCGCCACGGTGCGGTCGCCGCCCTCACCCGGTCGGAGAAGGGCTCGGTGATCGTCACCGACGACGCCCTCGTGGAGGTCCCCGCCCACCCGGTGGACCAGCTGGTCGACACCACCGGCGCCGGCGACCTCTACGCCTCGGGCTTCCTCTACGGGTTCAGCCACAAGATGGACCTGGCCACCTGCGGCGCGCTCGGCTCGCTGGCCGCGGCCGAGGTGATCTCCCACATGGGCCCCCGGCCCGAGACCGACCTCTCCGTCCTGGCCCGGGACCTGCTGAACGGCTGAACCGGCCACCGGCCGGGCGCTCCGCTCGACCTCGGGCGACGCCGCGGTCCTCGGTGGCGCGCGCCTCCGGTCGGGCCCCACCCCCCCCCCCCCGTCCGGCCCTCCCCGAGGCCCCCATGGGACAAT
>JAEXGP010000098.1 GCA_023450775.1 Actinomycetes bacterium
GTCGGTCCGTCGGGTCATGGCGATCCACACGGCCAGGTACATGTGGCGGATGATCGACGGGTCCAGGTCGGGATCGATGCGCAGTCGCAGCGCGCACCCGTCGGCAGCGATGACGAGCATCCGGCAGAACCGCCGCAGGTCGACGCCGTCCACCAGCTCGCGCCCGGACAGCTGCAGCAGCAGCTCCAGCGCCGGCATGTAGACGCCGTCGTAGTCGTCGAACGAGGTCGTGAGGAACTGCGACACCTCGGGGTCATGGAGGCTCACCGCGGCGCCCAGGAACAACTGGGTGTAGCTCCAGCCGTCCTCGCCGTCGGTGCCCCTGGCGGAGTCGGTCACCGGACCGGTCAGCAGATCCGCGATGCCCTCGATGAACTCGAAGCCCTCGACCTCGCCGTCCGCGACCGCGGCCTCGAACAGCGCCTGCACCGAGTGGACCAGCACGTCGCTCTCGGCCTGCAGCGACCAGAACGCGGCGCGGGCCGCGGCCTGCGGCGCGCTGCGCGTCCGCCTCCCCACCCCAGAGTCGGGCGCGAAGGCGGAGTAGATGGCGCCGCTCGACAGCCCGGTGTCGTCGGTGAGGCGGCGCACGGTGATGAAGCTGGTCAGGTCGTCGAGCGTGGCGGTCGCGAGCAGCTGGCGCGCCGCCAGCCGCAATCGCTCGCGCGCGGTCCCGCGGGCGCCCGCCGGCGCACCGTCCGATCCCGGGTTGTCGGCCACCCCGACCTCCTTCGCTCTCCCGCCCCGCAGCGTACGGGCTGCAGGCGACACCGAGGGATGGACGGCGTTCAACCTTCCACCGCGCCGGCGCTGATCGGGCCCAGACCGGCGATCAGCAGGCGGGCGAGCTCACCGGGCTCGGCCTCGGACGCCGCTGCTCCCATCAGCAGCGCGTCCACCGCCGCGCGCGCCGCGACGGTCCGTACCTCCTCCGCCGCGCCGTCGAGCAGCTCCGCCAGCAGTGCCACCAGGCGCTCGGAGGACGGGTCGAGCGCCCCGCCGTCCGACGTCGCAGCGGCGTGAAGACGCGCCGTCAGGAGCGACGCCACGAGCAACCGGCGGGCGCACGCCGACTCGGCGAGGTCCGTCACGAGCTCCACCACCTGGGCCTCGGTCCCGAGACCCCGACGAGCCCGCGCCCGGCGCTCGACGGTACCGAGCACGTCCTCCCACACGAAGACCGCCAGGTGGTGGCGCGTCGGGTACATCGCCACGAACACCGCCTCGGGGATCCCGGTCTGCGCCACCGTGCGGGACACGGTCACCGCAGCCCACCCCTCCCGGGTCGTCACGTCGCGGACCGCCTGGCGGATGTCGTCCACGTGGACCGCCTGCGGGGTCGGCCGGTGGGCGGCGAGCAGGCGGCTGGCGAACAGGTCGTCGGACTCGTCGGCACGGCGGGTCATCGACGCGAACGTGGAGAGGTACGAGAGGCGCACCAGATCCGGATCGGCCTGCGGGTCCAGCCGGAGCCGGAGCGCGGCGCCGTCGGCCCCCGCCACGAGCAGGCTGGCGAACGTGTGCAGGTCGATGCCGTCCACGAGCGTCCGCCCGGCCAGGTCCAGCGCACGGGCCATGGCGCGCTCGTACGCCCGGGTGTTCTCGGTGTAGAGGCGGCACACGAGGTCGCGCACCTCCTCGTCGTTGAGCGCGACCGCGGCGGCCAGCCAGACGTGTGTGTAGTCCCATGGCTCCGTGGACAGCGCGGACTCGATGACCGGGTCCGCGGCCAGCTGCGCCAGCGTCTCGACGAAGCGCTGGTCCTGGTCCTCGGCAGCGTCCATGGACGCGTGCAGCTGCTCGAGGATCTCGATCACCATCTCGTCGTCCTCGGGACCGATCGAGAGGAAGACGTCGCGTGCGGCCGCCTGCGGCGCGCTCCGCCCGCCGTCCGACGAGTACGCCGAGTAGATGGCGCCGCTCGACAGGCCCGACTCGGCGGTCAGGCGGCTGACCGTGACGAAGGTGGTCAGGTCGTCGAGGGTCGCCGTGGCCAGCAACCGGGCCGTGGCCTCCCTCAACCGATCCCGCGCCGAACCGCGCCGGGCGCGGGCGCGCGCCGCCGGTCCGTCCTGGGGCGCGTCACCGCCTCCCGTTCCTGCTCCCACGCCGGGCTCCTCTCCCGGCCCCGGCGGGACCGGGACCATCACCCAGGTTATGGCGCCCATCCGTCCACGGGCATGAGAACCATAAAGAGAGATCGTTCGCTATGAGCGAGCAAACCTGATCATCGAAGGGGGTTCAACGTGTTCCAGGGGTGCCGGGACTCGGCCAGACTGGCTCCCGTCGGCCGCCCTTGGGAGAGGCTTGACGCTGGCCAGGACGGAGATCGCCCCTCTTCGTCCTGGCCTCTTTCGCTCCGGACCCGCCTGCGTCGATCTCCGCCGCCTGGACGTCCACACCCGGGCGGGCCGGCATCGACGGCGGCGCTCGCCCAGGTCAGCGACCCGGGTCCTGGCCGAGCTCCTTGAGCGCCGAGGCCAGCGCGAGCCGGAGCCGTCGGGCCCGGTCCGCGTCGAGATGGGCCACCATCGGCGTCCGATCGGAGCCGACCTCCTCGACCAGCAGTTGGACCCGACCGTCCGCGTCGTCGTAGTCGTCGCAGATCGAGACCGCCCAGTTCACAGGTACGAGCTCGTCCTCCTCGTTCTCGTCCTCGGGCAGCGGGACCTGGTCGTCGTCGATGGAGCGGCGCACGTGGCCACCCTACGGCCGGCACCCGGCGCATTGTGGGGGGCGAGGTCGGTCGTGGTTGACTCGGGGCGATGTCGGACCGACCGACGCCGGAGGTCACGACGACGGCGCCCCACGCGGACTCCGCCTTCGTCCGGACCTGCCGCGGCCTCCCCAGCCCCCACACGCCCGTCTGGTTCATGCGCCAGGCCGGCCGCTCGCTCCCCGAGTACCGGGCGATCCGGGGCACGGGCACCATCCTGCGGGCGATCGCCGATCCCGAGCTCGCGACCGAGATCACGCTGCAGCCGGTGCGCCGGTACGGCGTAGACGCCGCGATCCTGTACTCCGACATCATGACGCCGGTCCACGCGATCGGCTTCGGCGTGGACATCGAGCCGGGCGTCGGTCCGGTGGTCGCCGAGCCGTTCCGGGACCGGTCCGACCTGGAGCGGTTGCGCCCCCTCGACCCCGACGCCGACACGCCGTACGTCGTCGAGACCGTCCGCAACCTCGTGCGGGAGCTGCCGGTGCCGCTGATCGCCTTCGCCGGCGCGCCGTTCACCGTCGCGAGCTACCTGCTCGAGGGCCGCCCGTCGCGCACCTACGTGCGGACCAAGGCGCTGATGCACGGCGACGAGGCGCTGTGGCACGAGCTCATGGACCGTCTTGCCGACCTGGCGATCGACTCGCTGCGGTCCCAGGTGGCCAACGGCGCGTCCGCGGTCCAGCTGTTCGACTCGTGGGCCGGAGCGCTGTCGCCGTCGGACTACGAGCGGTTCGTGCTGCCCGCGAGCACCAAGGTGCTGGCCGCGGCCGGCGAGCTGGGCGCCCCGCGCATCCACTTCGGCGTGTCGACCGGTGAGCTCCTGGGCCTGATGGCCTCGGCGGGCGCCGACGTGGTCGGCGTCGACTGGCGCACCCCGCTGGACCTGGCCCGGACGCGGGTGCCCGCCGGCACGGTGCTGCAGGGCAACCTCGACCCCGCGCTCCCGGCGGCGGGCTGGGACGCCACACGTCCGGCCGCCGACGACGTGCTGCGCCGTGGCGGCGGTTCCGCCCACATTTTCAACCTGGGCCACGGCGTGCTGCCCGAGACGGATCCCGAGGTGCTCGAGCGCCTGGTCGAGCACGTGCACGGGTGGCGCCCGGACGGGCCAGGGGCGGTTCCGGAGGAGGAGGCGACGTCGTGACCGTCGGGGTCCTGGTCATGGCGTACGGCACGCCCGCCGGTCCGGACGAGGTCGAGGCGTACTACACGCACATCCGCCGCGGTCGCCCGCCCACGGAGGAGCAGCTCGCCGATCTGGTCCGCCGCTACGAGGCGCTGGGCGGCACGTCGCCGATGGCCGAGCGCACCCGCGCCCAGGTCCGGGCGATCGACGACGCGCTGCAGCAGATCAGCGCCGGCGGGTTCGTGACCGCGTTGGGTCAGAAGCACGCCGCGCCGTTCGTGGAGGACGGCGTGGCCGAGCTCGCAGCGGCGGGCGTGGACCGGATCGTCGGCGTGGTGCTCGCACCGCACTACTCGGCCGGCAGCGTGGCGCAGTACCACGAGCGCGCCGCCACGGCGTCGGCCGAGCGGTCGTTGCCGTTCGCCGGCATCGACAGCTGGCACCTGCTGCCCGAGCTGATCGAGTTCCAGGCGGCTGCCGTCCGGGACGCGCGGGCCACGCTGCCCGAGCGCACCAAGGTCGTGTTCACCGCCCACTCGCTGCCGGAGCGCGTGCTCGAGGGCGACCCGTACCCCGACCAGCTGCGTCAGAGCGCCGAGGCGACCGCCCGCGCCGCCGGGCTGGCCACCTGGGCGGGATGGGGTCTGGGGTGGCAGTCGGCCGGCCGGACGCCCGAGCCGTGGCGCGGGCCCGACGTGCTGGAGATCGTCCGCGACCTGGCGGCCACCGGTCGGGCCGACGGGATCCTGATCGTCCCGCAGGGCTTCACCTCCGACCACCTGGAGGTCCTGTACGACCTCGACGTGGACGCCGCGGCCGTCGCGGCCGAGGTCGGCCTGGCCTTCGGTCGCACGCACGTGGTGAACGACGACCCCGAGGTGATGGGTGCGCTCGCCCGCACGATCGCTGCGGCCGCCGACGACCTCCGGACGGAGCCGTGACCGAAGGCGGCACGCCGGCGAAGCACCTCGTCGTGCTCGGCGGCGGCATCACCGGGTTGGCCGCAGCCTGGGAGGCGATCGCAGACCCGGCCGTGAGGGTGACCGTGCTGGAGTCGTCGCCGCGCTTCGGCGGAAAGGTGCGGACGTCCACGCTCGACCTCCCGACCGGCCCCCTGGTCGTCGACGAGGGCGCCGACAACTTCCTGGCCCGCGTGCCCGACGCCGTCGATCTCTGCACGGAGCTCGGGCTCGCCGACGAGCTGACCCAACCCGCGCTCGGGCGGGCACAGGTGTGGGCCCGCGGCGGACTCCGCTGGTACCCGCCGCGCCACGTGCTCGGGGTCCCGCTCGACATCGACGAGCTGGCGGCGACGGGGATCCTCTCCGACGACGGGCTGGCCGCGGCGGCGGCCGAGGTCGACCGCACCGACGACGCGCCGTCGGGCGACGTCTCGATCGGCGGCTTCCTCTCCGACCGCTTCGGGCCGGAGCTCGTGGAGCACGTGGTCGGCCCGCTCGTCGGCGGCATCAACGCCGGGGACGTCCACGAGCTCTCCATGCGGGCGGTCACGCCGCAGCTCGCCGACGCGGCGGCCGAGGGCGGCAGCCTGACGCTCGCGCTCAGGCGCCGGGTCGCCGCCGCTCCGCCGACCGGCCCCGTGTTCCGGGCGCTGCTCGGCGGCACGGAACGGATGGTGCACGCGCTGGTCGAGCAGCTGCGGGCACGCGGTGCGGACCTCCGGAC
>JAEXGP010000083.1 GCA_023450775.1 Actinomycetes bacterium
CACCAGTGCGGGGCGGTCCTCGCCCGCCCGCAGCGACGCGGCGTGCTCGCCGAGCGCCGACGGGTGCAGCGGGATCCGGCCGTCGGGCAGGTAGATCGTGACCCCGCGGGCGCGGGCCTCCAGGTCCACCGGGTCGCCGAGCGCCACGAACGCGGCCACGTCCGCGATCGCGTACCGCACGACGTAGCCGCGACCGGGTGAGCCGCCGCCGGGGCCGGTGCCGACCCACACCGCCTGGTCCAGGTCCGTGCTGCCCGGCGGGTCGATCGTCACGAAGTCGACGTCGGTCAGGTCGACGCGCTCGCGGCCCGCGGCGCGGTCACCGGCGAGGCCGCCGTGGGTCGCGGCGTCCTCCGCGGCGGCGAGCACCTCCGGCGGGAAGCCGTCGGGGAGCTCGAGTCGCTGCCGCAGCGCCACCAGCCCGGCGCGGATGCGCTCGGACGCGGCGCCGGCCGGCTGTTCGACGGGCGGGACTCGGAGCGGCGGCGTCGGCACGGGTCCGGGGCGGTCGGGTCGGAGGGGAGCGGGTCAGGCAGGGAGCGAGGGAGCGAGGGACGACGCGAGCGGCTCAGCGGGACCGCAGCGAGTCCCAGGCCTCCACGAGCACCGTGCGCAGCACGGACTCGATCAGGTCGAGCTCGGTGTCGCCCGAGATCAGCGGCGGCGAGAGGATGATCATCGGGTCCGAGCGGTCGTCGGCCCGGCACATGAGGCCGAGCTCGAACAGCCGGTGCGAGATCTGCCCCTTCAGCAGCCAGGCCGACTCCTCGTCGGTGAACGTGTCCAGGGTGTCGGGGTCGCGCACGAGCTCGACCGAGCGGAGGAAGCCGTCGCCGCGCACGTCGCCCACGATCGGCAGGTCGAGCAGGCCCTCCAGCCGCTCGCGGAAGCCGTCGGCGCGGCGACGCACGTTGCCGAGCACGTCCTCGTGCTCGATCACGTCCAGGTTGGCCATCGCCACCGCGCAGCTGACCGGGTGGCCGCCGAACGTGATGCCGTGCAGGAACGTGGAGCCGGCCTCGACGAAGGGCTGGGCCAGCCGGTCGCTCACCAGCACGCCGCCGAGCGGCGAGTACCCGGACGTCACGCCCTTGGCGAACGTGATCATGTCGGGTCGGTAGTCGAACCGGTCGGCACCGAACCAGTGGCCCAGCCGGCCGAACGCGCAGATCACCTCGTCGGACACGAGCAGCACGCCGTGGTGGTCGCAGATCTCGCGCACCCGACGGAAGTAGCCGGGTGGCGGCGGGATGGTCCCGCCGGTGTTCTGCACGGGCTCCAGGTACACCGCCGCGACCGTGTCGGGACCCTCCATGCGGATCCGCTCGTCGATGTCGCGGGCGCACAGCTCGGCCCACTCCTCGTCGAAGGAGTGCCCGGAGCGGAACGGGTTGGTGTGGCGGACCTTCACGGCGCCGGGGACCAGCGGCTCGAACGGCTCCTTGATCCCCGGCAGGCCGGTGATCGACAGGGCGCCCATCGTGGTGCCGTGGTACGCGAGGTTGCGGGAGATGACCTTGGTCCGGTTCGGCTGGCCGACCGCCTTGAAGTACTGGCGGGCCAGCTTCCAGGCGGTGTCGACCGCCTCGCTGCCCCCGGTGGTGAAGAACACCCGGTTGAGGTCGCCGGGGGCCATGCCCGTGAGCCGCTCGGCGAGCGCCAGCGCGGGCTCGGTGGCATACGACCAGATCGGGAAGTAGCCGAGCGTGGACATCTGCTCGGAGGCCGCGGCGGCGAGCTCGCGTCGGCCGTGGCCGACCTGGACGGTGAACAGGCCCGAGAGGCCGTCCAGGTAGCGGTTGCCGGCGCGGTCCCAGACGTAGCAGCCCTCGCCGCGGACCATCACGGGCAGCTCGTCGGTGGAGCTCATGGCCGTGAAGTGGCCCCAGAAGGGCGAGGCGGCGGCGGTGGGTCCGGGGTTCGGGGCGGTCGAGGTGGTGGGCGCTCCGGAGGCAGAGGTGGGGACTGGCACGGGTATCGGTCCTGGATCGGTGACCTGCCGACGCTATGCCCGTCGACAGGCCGAGCGGAAGCCGACCGGAGCCGGCACGTCCGGTGTACCCCGCCGGCTCGCGCCGGTCGGCGCGGCCCGCGTAGCGTGACCGGCCGTGGACGACCGCTACGCCGACTTCGGCGACCTCACCTTCGACCGCCCCTCCGACGGCGTGCTGCGCATCACGCTCGACGGGCCCGGGCTCAACGCCGTGGATGCCGCCGTGCACCGCCAGCTCGCGGACGTCTGGCTGGCGGTCGACCGCGACCCGGAGACCCGCGTGGCGGTCCTCCGGGGTGCCGGGAAGGCGTTCTCGGCCGGCGGCAGCTTCGAGCTGCTCGACGGGATGATCCAGGACTACGCGATGCGGACCCGGGTCCTGCGCGAGGCCCGGGACCTGGTGTTCAACGTGATCGACTGCTCCAAGCCGATCGTGTCCGCCCTGCACGGCCCGGCGGTCGGTGCCGGCCTCGTGGCCGGGTTGCTGGCCGACGTGTCGGTGGCCGGCCGCTCCGCCCGCATCATCGACGGCCACACCCGCCTGGGCGTCGCCGCCGGCGACCACGCCGCGGTGTGCTGGCCGCTCCTGTGCGGCATGGCCAAGGCCAAGTACTACCTGCTGACGTGCGAGCCGCTGTCGGGCGAGGAGGCCGAGCGCATCGGGCTGGTGTCGCTGTGCGTCGACGACGACCTCGTGCAGGACCGGGCGCTCGAGGTGGCCGAGCAGCTGGCCGGCGGCGCCCCGTCGGCGATCCGCTGGACCAAGCACGCGCTCAACAACTGGTACCGGGACCATTCATCGATCTTCGACGCCTCCTGGGGCCTCGAGTTCTACGGGTTCGGCGGCCCGGACGTGGCCGAGGGCCTGGCGTCGCACCTGGAGAAGCGCCCGCCGGACTTCACCGGCCCCACGAGCGAGTAGGGAGCTCCCGCCGCGCCGCCGCCCACGGGCGCCGAAGGCCGGCGGCGGTCAGGTGACGAGGACGCAGCGGGTGCCGGTGTAGATCGTCGGCAGGCACTTGTTGCAGTGCACGCACAGGCCCTCGTGGCCCTCGTCGGCCTGCATGCGGTTGACGAGGTCGGGCTCGCGGAGCAGCGCCCGGGCCATGGCGACGAACTCGAAGCCCTCGGCCATGGCGCCCTCGATGGTCTCGCGCAGGTTGATGCCGCCCAGCAGGACGAGCGGCATGGTGAGCTCGTCGCGGAACTGGCGCGCGAACGGCAGGAAGAACCCCTCCTCGAAGGGGTACTTCGGGAACAGCTTCGGCCCGTAGAACCGCAGGCCGAAGCCGACCGCCGCCGGCTGCGTGGCCCGGAACTCCTTCAGGGGCACGTCGCCGCGGAAGAAGTACATGCCGTTGAGGAGGGAGCTGCCGCCCGTGAGCTGCAGGGCGTCCAGGTGGCCGTCGGCCTCGAGCAGCTTGGCCATCGGCAGGCTCTCGTCCAGCCACAGCCCGCCGTCCACCCCGTCGGCCATGTTGAACTTGGCCGTGACCGCCATGTGGTCGGGCGCGGCCTCCTTGACCGCCGCCAGCACCCGACGGGGGAACGCCATCCGGTGGGCGATCGAGCCGCCGTACTCGTCGGTCCGCTTGTTGAGGTTCGGGCTCATGAAGGAGCTGAGCAGGTAGTTGTGGCCCAGGTGGACCTCGATGGCGTCGAACCCGGCGTCCGACGCCACCTGCGTGGCCCGCACGAAGTCGTCCACCACCCGGTCGAGCTGCTCGCGGGTCGCGCCCTTGACCCGGGTCATGGCGGGGGCGCTGAACCGGGTGGACGGCGCGAGCGTCGGCAGGCCGTTGGAGCGCGTGTTGGCCACAAGGCCGGCGTGGCCCAGCTGTGCGGCGATGGCGGCGCCCTCGGCGTGCACGGCGTCGGTGAGGCGACGCAGGTCGGGCACCCGGTCGGGGTCCATCACCAGCGTGTGGCGGTGCACCCGGCCGTCGGGTGACACCGCGCAGTAGGCGACCGTCGTCATGCCGACGCCGCCGGCGGCCACGCGGCGGTGGAACTCGATGAGCTCGTCGCTGACCGCGCCGCGGGTCATCACGCCCTCGAACGTGGCCGCCTTGACGATGCGGTTGCGGAGCGTGAGCGGGCCCAGTCGGGCGGGTGCGAACGGGTCGGGATGCGTCACCGTCGGCCCCCTTCCCGGGCCGCACCGGTCACGCCGCGCCACCCCGTCCCCGCGGGCCGCTGGGTCGGGTGCGACGCTCGGGTCGTCGGACGGTCGGACATGTGCCGAACAGTAGGTCGGAACACGCGAGATCGCTCCGTACCCTCGGGAGGGTGCACCACCTGCCCTCCGACCGCCGACTGCCCGATTCCCTGCGCCTGCCCGGGGGTGCTCCGGAGCTGGCGGCGCTGCGGGAGGGCGAGCTCCCCGACGACGACTGGAGCGCCCGTGCGGCCACCGAGCTGTCGCCCGACCTGCTGGTGCTCGTCGATCCGCTGATGCGGGCGGTGTGGACGAACGGCGCGGTCGAGCGGATGCTGGGCATCCCTCGCGGCGAGATGCTCGGCATGGTCGTGAGCGAGTACGTGCACCCCGACGACCTGGTGGTGGCGCTCGGCGCGATCAACGAGGTCCAGCGGGCCGACGGGTACCACGTCGCCACCCGCATCCGGGTGCTGCGCTGGGACGGCTCGTACCTCGACACCCGCGTCACGGCCACGACGATCACCGACGACGACGGCGTGTGGATGGTGCTGGCCCTCCGGCCGGTGGAGGACGAGGTCGCGGTCGAGCGCCGGCGGGCGCAGCTGAAGGCGCTGGCGCAGAACGTCTACGTCGAGTGCGCCGCCATGCACTGGTACGAGCTCGGCGACCGCGTCGCCGGCATGCTCGGCGCGCTCGCGGGCGTGGTCGGCTCGATGACCGTCGAGCTGCTCGAGCCCGACGGCGCCGGCTTCACGCGGGTGGCCGGATGGGCCCGCGACGGCAGCCGTCCGACGGCGGGCGAGGCGGTCGACGTGCTGGCGGATCTGGAGCGGCTGCGGGTGGCGCCCTGCGTGGTCACCACGGTCCCGGCCGGTGGACCGTCCGGCACCGCCGCCGACGGGCAGGCGATGGTCGTCGAGCTCTGGCTCGACCGCGACGGCATCGTCCGGCTGGACTTCGACGGCTACACCGAGACCTGGGACGACGCGAACGCCGACATCATCGCCCTCATGTGCTCGACCATGCTCGCCACCATGCGGCGCTGCGAGCAGGAGTCCGAGCTCAACACGCGGGCGACCCGCGACCCGCTGACGCGACTGCTCAACCGGGACGCCCTGCGTCAGCGCCTGGGCGAGGTGCTGGGTGCGGCCCGGCCCGAGCGGCCGCCGGTCGTCCTGTTCGCCGACCTCAACAACTTCAAGCAGATGAACGACCGCTTCGGCCACCGGGAGGGCGACGCCGTGCTGTGCCGGGTGGCCGACGCGCTGTCGTCGAAGGTCCGGGCCGACGACTTCGCCGCCCGGATCGGCGGCGACGAGTTCGTGGTGGTGCTCGGCGAGGGCGACGCGGAGCTCTCGGTCCTCGTCGAGCGGATCCGCACGGCGGTCGACGCCGCGCTGCTCGACTGGCCCGAGGTGACGGTCGCCGTGGGCGCGATCTGCGTGGGTCCCGACGACACGCTCGACGACGTCCTCGAGCTCGCGGACCGTGCGATGTACGCGGACAAGGCCCGCCTGCGAGCCGGCGACGTGCGGACGGCCTGACCCCTCCGCGACGGCCGAGCGCCCTCCGCGACGGCCGAGCGCCCCCGACGGTCGAGCGCCCCCGACGGCCGCCCCGGGGGGATCGGGCGGCGTCAGGGGGGGGGTGGGGCGGTCTCAGCGCACGCCGTGGTGGCGCAGCAGCTGGTGGAGGTCCTCGTCGGAGATCGGCGTCCCGTCCAGATGCCCGTCGGTGTGGCGGTCGACGATGACCTGCCCGGTCGCGTTCTCCACGGGCCAGTGGCTCCACGTCAGGTCCCGGCCGTCCGGCAGCGGGTAGAAGCGGTTGGTGGGAGTGATCGGCACGTGATCCACCGTACGGACGGCACCTCGGCCCGCCCAAGGGTCCATCGGACCAAATCGGGGCGCCCGGAATCGGGTACTGGGACCCAGCCGGACCGGGTCAACATGTCCGGGTGACCGATCCCGTCGACCCATCGTCGCCCCCGCGGCGTCCGTTCGGCGGCTTCCGGGCCGGGAGCTTCGCGGTGGCGCCGCTGCTGCTCGGCGTGGCGCCGTTCGGAGTGGTCGCCGGCGCCACCCCGGTCACGAACGGCATGGGATGGGACGTGTCGGTCGGCTTCTCCACGATCGTGTTCGCGGGGGCGTCCCAGCTGGCGTCCATCGAGGTGCTGACCGGGGGAGGGTCGGTGGCCGTGGCGGTCCTGGCCGCCTGCACGATCAACCTCCGGATGGTCCTCTACTCGGCGTCGATGGCGCCGTACGTGACGCGGGTCCCCACCGCCCGGCGGTTCCTGATGGCCTACCTCCTGACCGACCAGGCGTACGCGGTGTCGATCGTGCGCTGGACCGAGCAGGGCGCGGACGACCTGTCGGCGACGACGGCGGGGGAGCGGCTCCGCTTCTACCTGGGCGCGGGGCTGTCGCTGTGGACGACGTGGCAGATCTGCACGGTGATCGGGATCCTCATCGGCAACGCGGTGCCGCCGGAGATCCACCTGGAGTTCGCCGTGCCGCTGGCGTTCCTGGTGCTGCTGGTGCCGACGGTCGTGGGCCGCCCGTCGATCGTCGCCGCGACCGTCGGCGGGCTCGCGGCGGTGATCGCCGCCGAGCTCGGCGCCGGGCCGAGCTCGGTCATGGTCGGCTCCGTGGCGGGCATCGTGGCCGGCGCGCTGGTGGACGGCGACGACCCCGACGCCGTGGCCGGCTCGTCCGGGGCGACGCAGGAGCCTGAGCAGGGGACCGGGCCGTGAGCGCGGCGTGGTGGACGATCCTGCTCGCGGGGGTGGGGACCTTCAGCATGCGGGCGTCGTTCCTGGCCGTCGCCCACCGGCTGGTCAAGGTGCCGCCGCGGGCGCACCGGGTGCTGCGCCAGATCCCGCCCGCGGCCCTGGCCGCCCTGGTCCTGCCGGCCTTCGTCCGCCCCGAGGGTCACGTCGACCTGCTGCAGGCGCGGTTCGGCGCGGGCCTGCTCGCCGCCCTGGTGGCGTGGCGGACCCGCAACGCCGTGCTCACACTGGTGGTGGGCATGGGTGCCCTGCTCCTCATCCAGCTGCTCGCCCCCTCCTGACCCCGCCCGGCACCGGCTCTGTGATGCCGCAGACCGGGAGAACCCGGTCGGCAGCATCACAGAGCGAGCGGCCAGCCGGCGATCGGGGCGACCGGGCGGGAATGGGAACGATCGATAATCTGTTACCCAGTCACTCAACTTTTCTCGTTGAGCCCTCTTCTGACTGTTTTGGCTGGAGTGCAGATGCCTGAATCCACGGGTGTGAGTCCCGACCCGGACACCGATCCCCGATCCGATGAGCCCCGTCCCGACGCCCCTCGTCCTGACGTCGGCACGGTGATCCCGGTGCTGCCGCTCAGCACCGGCGTCGTGCTGCCCCAGATGGTCGTCACGATCGCCCTGGAGACCGACGAGGCCAAGGCCGCCGCCCGTGCCGCGGCCGGCGACGGCGTGCACGACCGCGCGCAGGTGCTGCTCGTGCCGCGCATCGACGGTCGCTACGCCACCGTCGGCACGGTCGCCCAGGTCGAGGACGCGGGCGAGCTCCGCGGCGGCGTCAAGGCGCTGGTCGTGCGCGGCCTGCACCGTGCCGTCATCGGCGCCGGGGTCCCCGGCACCGGCGAGGCGCTCTGGGTGCGCGCCACCGAGGGTGTGGAGGTCAACGCCGACACGCCGCGCGCCGCCGAGCTGGCCAAGGAGTACCAGGCGGTCATCGAGAACATCCTCGAGTCCCGCGGGGTCCCGGGCCTGGCCGACGCCTTCCGGGGCATGACCGACCCGGGCGCGATCGCGGACATGGCCGGCTACTCGCCGGACCTCACGCCCGAGCAGAAGGTCGGTGTCCTCGAGGCGCTCGACGTCGAGGAGCGGCTGGAGCTGGTCGTCGGCTGGGCGCGGGAGACGCTGGCCGACCTCTCGCTCAAGGACCGCATCCGCAAGGACGTGACCGAGGGGATGGAGAAGACGCAGCGGGAGTTCCTGCTGCGCCAGCAGCTCGCGGCCATCCAGAAGGAGCTCGGCGAGGAGTCGGGCGACACCGAGGCGCTGGACCAGGTGCGTGAGGTGGCGGCGGACCCCGCCGTTCCCCGAGCCGTGCGCGAGGCGCTGACCAAGGAGCTCGGCCGCCTGGAGCGGACCTCCGAGCAGTCGCCCGAGCACGGTTGGATCCGCACGTGGCTCGACACGGTCGCCGCACTGCCGTGGACCTCGCGCGCCGAGGACCCGGTGGACGTCGCCGGTGCCCGCGCCGTGCTCGACGCCGACCACAACGGGCTGGACGACGTGAAGGACCGCATCGTCGAGCACCTGGCCGTGCGCGCCCGCCTGGCCGAGCGCGCCGCGGCCCGGACGGCCACCCGCGACGCGGCGCACGCC
>JAEXGP010000086.1 GCA_023450775.1 Actinomycetes bacterium
GCGCTCGGCGTCGTGGACCGCCCGCACGACGGCGCCGGCCGCGGCCGTCGGCGTCTTGTGCGCGGTGTGCGCCACCTCGTCCGCCACCGACCGGTCGGTCTCGTGGCCGATGCCGGTGAACACGGCGACCGGGCAGGCCGCGATCGCACGAGCGACGTCCTCGTGGTCGAAGCCCGCCAGGTCGGTCGCGGCGCCGCCGCCCCGGACGAGCAGCACCACGTCCACGCGGTACGCCGCGGCCGTCCGGAGCGCGGCCACCACCGAGTGGGGTGCGTCGGCGCCCTGCGTGCGGGCGTCGAACGTGCTGACCCGGAACCCCACGCCCGAGCTCTCCAGCTCGTGCAGCGCATCTGCGTGCGCCGCGCTCCCCGTGCTGGTGATCAGCCCCACGTGCAGGGGCACCACGGGCAGGGCGACCGTGCCGTTGCGGCGCAGCAGTCCCTCCTCCTCGAGTGCGGCGAGCAGCCGCACGCGTTCCTGGCCCAGCAGCCCGAGCGTGAACGCCGGGTCGATGCGGTCCATCACCAGCTGCACGCTCGACCTCGCCGGATAGGTGGCCAGCCGCCCGCCGATCCGGACGCGGATGCCGTCGTTCATGCGGATCGGGTCGCCCTGCGAGCGCAGGAAGCGGTTGACCAGCTGGCGTTGCGAGTCGAACAGCGTGACAGAGAGCGACGCTCGGTTGGCGTCCCCCCGTTCGTCGTCGGGGTCGACCAGGCGGAAGTAGACGTGACCGGCCTTGGAGCGGCTGATGTCGGTCAGCTCGCCCTCGACCCAGACGACCTCGCCGAAGACGTGGGTGAGCAGCCCGTTGAGGGCGTCGTGCAGCTCCCCGACGGACCAGGTCTGCGCCTCGATGGTCCGCTCAGCCCTTGTCGCCGGAGGGTTCGACGTGGCGCACGACCAGCACCGGGATCGTGCTGTGCCGCAGCACGTACTCGCTGATCGAGCCGATCACCACGCGCTTGAGCCAGCCCTTGCCGTGCGAGCCGACCACGATCACGTCCGCGTCGGTCTCGCCGGCCACGTGGATGATCATCTGGCCCGAGGCGCCCTCGACCAGCTTCCGCTCGACGATCGCCGGGTCGACCTGGATGGCGGCGATCGTCGCCGCCAGCTCGTCGTCGCCCTCGTCGAGGATCGCGGAGCGGGCCTGCTCGGCCTCCGCGGGCGACAGCAGGTCGCCCTCGAAGCCGCCGGCGCCCGAGTCCTCGGCCACGCTCGTGTCCGCCACCGTCAACAGCGTCACCTTGGTGGGGTTCAGCAGGGCACAGCCCTTGCGAGCGGCCTCGATCGAGACCTCGGAGCCGTCGGTGGCGATGAGTGCGTGCACGGGACCTCCCGGACTCCCGGGCCGCTCCCGGGTCGGCACCACCCTAGAGGCATCAACCCAGAGGGAGACCCTGCTGGTCGACGGACCCGCCCGCGGCGTCGCCGTCGGCGTCGAGGCCCAGGTCGTCGTCGAAGGGCACGCCGTCCACCTCCACCACCCGGTCCGCCATCTCGTCCAGGCGCTCCACGCGGATGGGACCGCCCTGCCGGCCGTCGGGCGCTGCGGGGTCCCCGCCGCCCACCAGCACGCGGTAGAGGTCCGCGTAGAGGCCGCCCTGAGCGAGCAGCTCGCGGTGGGTGCCGCGCTGGACGATCCGGCCGTGGTCGAGCACGACGATGAGGTCCGCACCGACGATCGTCGACAGGCGGTGCGCGATCACGACCGCGGTCCGACCCTCGAGCGCGTCGGCCAGGGCGGCCTGGATGGCGGCCTCGTTCTCGGTGTCGAGGGCGGAGGTCGCCTCGTCGAGCACGACGATCGCGGGGTCCTTGAGCAGCAGGCGGGCGATCGCCAGCCGCTGCTGCTCACCGCCGCTGAGCCGGTAGCCGCGCTCGCCGACCATCGTGTCGAACCCGTCGGGCAGCGCCTCGACCACGTCGAGCACGCGGGCGGCTCGGCACGCGGCCCGCAGCTCGTCGTCGGTGGCGTCGGGCCGGGCGTAACGGAGGTTGTCGCCCACGGTGGCGTGGAACAGGTGGGGATCCTGGGACACCACGCCGATGGCCCGGCGCAGGCTGGCCTGGGTGAGGTCGCGCACGTCGTGACCGTCGACCAGGACCGCGCCCTCGCTCACGTCGTAGAGCCGGGGGATGAGCGCCGCGATCGTCGACTTGCCGGCGCCCGACGGGCCGACGAGCGCCACCGTCATGCCGGGTCGGATGTCCAGGTCGATGTCGTGCAGCACCAGGGGCGGGCCGCCCTCGGGCTCGGCCTCGGGCGCGCCGGTCTCGAGCGAGCGGATCGTCCCCTCGCTGGCGCCGGGATAGTGGAACGAGACGTGGTCGAAGCGCACCGCGCCCTGCGGTCGGAGCAGCTCGACCGCGTCGGGCCGGTCGGCGACGGGGTTCACGGAGTCGAGCACCTCGAACACCCGCTCGAAGCTGACGAACGCGCTCATCACGTCGACCCGTGCGTTGGTCAGGCTGGTGAGCGGGTCGTAGATGCGGGTCACCAACGCGGTCAGCGCCACGAGCGTGCCGATCGAGATGTTGCCGTCGATGACCTGGAGGCCACCCAGCAGGTACACGGCGGCGGTGCCGATCGCTCCGACCAGCGCCATCATCACGAGGAACCACCGTGAGTACATGGCGGAGCGGATGCCGATGTCGCGCACGCCGGCGGCCTTGGTGCCGAACTCGCCGGTCTCGCGGTCGTGGTCGCCGAACAGCTTGACGAGCTGGGCGCCCGACACGCCGAACCGCTCGGTCATCTGCGCGTTCATGTCGGCGTTCAGCTGCATGGAGTCCCGGGTCATGGCCTGGAGCCGACGACCCACGCGCTTGGACGGGATGAGGAAGAGCGGCAGCAGGAGGATGGCCACGATCGTGATGCGCCAGTCGAGGGCGATCATCGCCACGAGCGTGAACGCCAGCGTGATCACGTTGGAGACGACGGTGCCCAACGTGCCGGTCAGCGCCCGCTGCGCGCCGATCACGTCGTTGTTGAGGCGGCTGACGATCGCTCCCGTCTGCGACCGCGTGAAGAACTGCATGGGCATGCGCTGCACGTGGTCGAACAGCGCCTTGCGCAGGTCGTAGATGAGGCCCTCGCCGATGCGGGCCGACCAGTGGCGCTCCAGCAGCGACGCCGCCGCGGTCAGCAGGGCGGCGCCGATGACGACCGCCCCGAGCACTACGAGCAGGCCCTTGTTCCCCTCCGGGATCGCGGTGTCGATGATCGAGCGGAACAGCAGCGGCGGCACCAGCGCCAGGCCCGCGCCGATCGCGATCATGACGACGAAGCCGATCAGCTGACCCCGGTACGGGCGGGCGAAGCGCCCCACGCGGCGCACCAGGGCGCGGTCGAGCGTCATGCCCTCCACGGACGTCGGGTCCTGGTGCATGATCCGCCACGCGGACATCGGCCTCACCTGGCCGAACCTACCGCCGGCCCCACTGCCCCCACCCGCCGGGACCCGGGCGCTTCCACAGGGCCCGCATCACGAGTGCTTTGGATCGGTGCCGAGGCCCGGGCAAGCTGTCCCGATGCCCGAACGACTGGTCACCTCTTGGCGCCTGGCCTCACACCGGTACCGGGTGGCGATGCTCGCGTCGCTCGCGATGGCGCTCCTCGTGCTCGTGGCCCGGCCGGCGGACGCCGCGGCGCTCGCCGGTGCAGCCGCCGAGGCGGGTGAGGAGCTGCTCTCGTGGTGGCAGGCGATCATCCTCGGGCTCGTCGAGGGCGTCACCGAGTACCTGCCGATCTCCTCCACGGGCCACCTGCTCGTCGTGTCCCGGCTGCTCGGGCTGCCGAGCGAGGAGGGCAGCGCAGGTCTCGACGCGGTCAACACGTACGCGGTGGCCATCCAGTTCGGGGCGATCCTGGCGGTCGTCGGCCTGTTCTGGAAGCGCTTCGTGTCGATGATCAAGGGTCTGTTCGGCCGCGACGACGCCGGCCGCCACCTGCTGATCGTCCTGGTGATCGCGTTCCTGCCCTCCGCGATCCTCGGCTTCCTCTTCGACGACGCCATCGAGGACGCCCTGTTCGGCCCGTGGCCGATCGTTGCCGCCTGGGTCGTCGGCGGCATCGTGATCCTGGTGCTCGAGCGCAGCGGCCGGATCCCCGACCGCGGTCAGAAGGCCGAACCCGGCACCGACCCGCTGGTGGACATCACCTACCGCCAGGCGCTCATCATCGGCGTCGCCCAGTGCCTCGCGCTGTGGCCCGGGACCAGCCGGTCGCTGACGACGATCCTGGCCGCGCTGCTGATCGGCGTGGCCGTGCCGGCCGCGGTCGAGTTCAGCTTCCTGCTCGGCTTCGCCACGCTGACCGCGGCGTCGGTGTTCAAGATGGCCAAGGACGGCGACGTGCTCATCGAGCAGTTCGGGGTCCTCATGCCGCTGCTCGGAGTGGCCGCCGCGTTCGTGTCGGCGGTGGTCGCGATCAAGTGGCTCGTCTCCTACCTGGAGCACCACGACCTCAAGATCTTCGCCTGGTACCGCTTCGCGGCGGCCGCCGTCACGGCCGGCCTCCTCCTGGCCGGCACCATCTGACGCGCCGGTCAGCTGGCCTCGGCGTCCACGTCGACCGCGGCGCCCGCGAACTGCGCGTTGTACAGCCGGGCGTACGCGCCGTCGGCGGCGAGCAGCTCCTCGTGGTTGCCCTGCTCGACGATGTGGCCGTGCTCCATCACCAGGATCGTGTCGGCGTCCCGGATGGTCGACAGCCGGTGGGCGATCACGAAGCTCGTCCGGTTGCTGCGCAGCGCGGCCATCGCCCGCTGGATGAGCACCTCGGTGCGGGTGTCGACGGAGCTGGTCGCCTCGTCGAGGATCAGGATCGTGGGATCGGCCAGGAAGGCGCGGGCGATCGTCAGCAGCTGCTTCTCGCCGGCGGAGACCGTGCCGCCCTCGTCGTCGATGATCGTGTCGTAGCCGTCGGGCAGCGAGTGCACGAACCGGTCGACGTAGGTGGCCCGCGCCGCCTCCATGATCTGTTCCTCGGTGGCGGTCAGGTTGCCGTAGGCGATGTTCTCGCGGATCGTCCCGCCGAACAGCCACGTGTCCTGCAGCACCATGCCCATGTGGCGGCGGAGGTCCTGGCGCCGGATCGTCGACGTGTCGACGCCGTCGAGCAGGATCGCTCCCGAGTCGACGTCGTAGAACCGCATGATCAGGTTGACCATCGTGGTCTTGCCCGCGCCGGTCGGTCCCACGATCGCCACCGTCTGGCCGGGTTCGGCCACGAGCGACAGGTCCTCGATCAGCGGCTTGTCCGGGCTGTAGGAGAAGTCGACCTCTCGGAACTCCACCCGGCCCCGGACGTCCACCTGCGACAGGTCGGTCGTGGCGTCGTCGGGCTCCTCGGGCGCGTCGAGCAGCTCGAACACCCGCTCGGCCGAGGCGATGCCCGACTGCATGACGTTGATCATCGAGGCCAGCTGCGTGAGCGGCTGGGTGAACTGGCGGGAGTACTGGATGAACGCCTGGATGTCACCGATGTTCATCGTGCCGTTCGTGACCATGAGGCCACCGAGCAGCGCGATCAGCACGTAGTTGACGTTCCCCAGGAACATGACCGACGGCTGGATGGAGCCCGACATGAACTGGGCCGCCGCGCTGGCGTCGTAGAGCTCCTCGTTCTTCTGGCGGAAGCGCTCCTCGACATCCGCCTGGCGGTTGTACACCTTCACGAGCGCGTGGCCCGTGAAGGCCTCCTCCACCTGGGCGTTGAGCATCCCGGTGTGGCGCCACTGGTCCACGAAGCGCTGCTTGGAGCGCGACGTGATCGCCCGCATCGTGACGATCGTGACCGGGACGATGAGCACGGTCACGAGCGCGAGCTTCCACGAGATCGTGAACATCATCACCAGCACGCCGACCAGCTGGAGCGACGACGAGAGCAGCTGGCTCAACGTCTGCTGCATGCTCTGCGCCAGGTTGTCGATGTCGTTGGTGACTCGGCTGAGCAGGTCGCCGCGCGGTTGGCGGTCGACGTAGCTGAGCGGCATCCGGCTGAGCTTCGTCTCGACGTCCTCGCGCAGCCGGTACATGGCGCGCTGGACGACGCCGGCGACCAGCCAGTTCTGCAGGTACGACAGGCTGACCGCCACGACGTACACGCCGGCGGCCAGGAGCAGGATCCGGTGCAGGTGGCCGAAGTCGATCCCCTCGCCGCCGCCCATCTGGTCGATGACGCCGTCGACGATGGTCTGCGTGGCTGTGCCCAGGATGCGGGGCCCCAGCACGAGCAGGCTCACGCTGACGATGCCGAGGAGGACCACGACGATCACCCCGACGCGCTCGGGCGCCATGCGCGACGCCAGCCGGCGCACGCTGCCCTTCAGGTCCTTGGACCGCTCGAGCGGCATGCCCGCCGCACCGAAGCGCCCCATGGCCCCGCGCGTGCCCTCGTTGATCTTCGCGGCCTGCTCGGAGGACGACTCGCCCGACTCGCTGGCGCTCATGCCGCACCCCCTCGGGGGCTGCGCCCCCGGACCCCATCGGCGGCTGACGCCGCCCGCCACTCGCTGGCGCTCATGCCGCCTCCTCCGCCGTCAGCTGCGACGCCACGATCTCGGCGTACGTCGGGCAGGTCTCGAGGAGCTCGGTGTGGGTGCCGAGCCCCATCGTCAGACCGTCCTCGAGCACCAGGATCTGATCCGCGTGGCGGATGGTCGACACCCGCTGGGCCACGATCACGGTCACCGCGTCGGCCACCACCGGTTCCAACGCGGCCCGGAGCCGGGCGTCGGTCGCCAGATCCAGGGCCGAGAACGAGTCGTCGAACAGGTAGATGCCGGGGCGCCGCACGAGGGCCCGGGCGATCGCCAGGCGCTGGCGCTGACCGCCCGACACGTTGGAGCCGCCCTGGGCGATCCTGGACTCCAACCCGTCCGGCATGGCCCGCACGAAGTCCTCCGCCTGCGCGATCCGCAGCGCCTCCCAGAGCTCCTCGTCGGTCGCGGACGGGTTCGAGTGGCGCAGGTTGCTGGCGACCGTGCCGGAGAACAGGAACGGCTTCTGCGGCACCAGGCCGATGCGGCTCCACAGCAGCTCCTGGTCGAGCTCGCGCACGTCGACGCCGCCGACCGCCACCGTGCCGGCGGTGGCGTCGTACAGGCGGGGGACCAGGTCGATCAGCGTCGTCTTTCCCGAGCCCGTGGATCCGATGATGGCGAACGTCGTGCCCGGCAGCGCCTCGAACGACAGGTCGCAGAGCACGGGGTGCTCGGCGCCCGGGTAGCGGAACTCGACGTGTTCGAAGCGCAGCCCGGGACGCTCGACCAGGTCGGTGACGGGGTCGACCGGCTGCGGGACCGAGGACTCGGTGTGGAGCACCTCACCGATCCGGTTCGCGCTGACCGATGCACGCGGCGTGAGCACGGCCACGAAGGTGCCCATCATCACCGACATGAGGATCTGGATCAGATAGCTGAGGAACGCGATCAGCGCGCCGATCTGCATCTTCCCGTCGGCGATGCGGTCGGCGCCGAACCAGATGGCGGCCACGCTCGACAGGTTGAGCACCGCGATCACGATCGGGAACATGAACGCCATCAGCCGGCCGGCGCCGAGCGACGTGGCCGTCAGCTGCTCGTTGGACCCGGCGAACCGTGCGGCCTCGTCGTCCTCCCGCACGAACGCCCGCACCACCCGGATGCCCGTGATCTGCTCGCGCAGGATCTCGTTGATGCGGTCGATCCGGTCCTGCATGACCTGGAACAGCGGGATCATCCGCACGACGATCGAGCCGATCGCGATCACCAGCACGGGCACGCTGACCAGGAGGAGCAGCGACAGCGTGCCGTCCTCCCGGACCGCCATGATCACGCCGCCGACGATCGTGATCGGCGCCGCCACCAGGAGGGTGCAGGTCATCAGCACGAGCATCTGCACCTGGGTGACGTCGTTGGTGATGCGGGTGATGAGCGACGGTGCACCGAACTGGGCGACGTCCTGGGCCGCGAAGCCGGTCACCTTGTGGAACAGCGAGCCGCGGACGTCGCGCCCGAACGCCATGGCGACCCTGGACCCGACGTAGACCGCCCCGACCGCGAACACCACCTGCACCAGGGTGACGGCGAGCATGATCCCGCCGACCCGCCAGATGTAGTCGGTGTCACCGGGGATCACGCCGTTGTCGATGATGTCGGCGTTGAGCGTGGGCAGGAACAGCACGCACATCGTCTGCACCGTGGTCAGCGCGAGGACGACGAGCAGCCGCTTGCGGTAGGGCCACAGGAAGTCCCGCAGCATCTCGAGGAGCATCGTCAGTCGGAGCCCTTCATCTCGTGGGACAGCACGTCCAGGGCGTTCAGGACGTGGTCGATCATCTGGGAGTCGTCGTCGGTGGCGAGCCACCGGCGTGTGGCCACACGGACGGCGGCCATGGCGGCGCCGGCCAGGACCGCCGCGCGGGTCTCGGGGTCGTCGCGGTCCGCGAGGCGGGGGAGGATGACGGCCGCCAGCCCTTCCTCCCACGCGATCTGGCGCTCGACGGAGCGCGAGGCGAGCGACGGCGAGTCGGACATGATCCGGGCCCGTTGTACCGCCCGACCGCGGTCCGCCTGGTAGTCGCGGGCCAGCGACTGCAGCGCCTCGCGCAGCGAGCGCAGCACCGGCTCATCCGCGGGACGTGCCGCGAACGCGGCCAGGAGCGCGTCGCGGTGGGCTCGGGAGTGGGCGAAGAGCAGGTCCTCCTTGGTCTCGAAGTACCGGAAGAGCGTGCTCTTGGAGACCTCGGCGTGCTCCGCCACCTCGTCGACGGTGACGTTGTCGAAGCCGCGCTCGTCGAACAGCTCGATCGCCGCCCGCTGCAGGCGCTCGCGCCGCTGCTCCTTCTTCCGCTCGCGCAGGCCGGGCCGCTCCTCCGCGGGAGGGACGGATGGTGCGGATTCGCCGGGGGAGGGGGAAGAGTGGACCGAAATATGGGTCTGAGTGCTGTTTGACACCGGGTGCCAACTCTACGTCCCCTGACGGCGGTGCCGCCACGCCACCGTGGCGGGTCGCCGGGTGCGCAGCGGTTCCTGAGCCACCAGCCAGCGAACGGCCGACCGGTGCTTGGACATGCAGACCTGCACATGCAAGTCTGCATGTCGGGTGATGCGACCTTGACCTGGCTGGGAGGGCGAGGGGTGGTGATCATGACGGAGCGCAACGACCAGCGCCTGGCCGAGACGCGGGCGCGCCTGCTGGACGCGGTCATCGAGTCGCTCGCCGAGCGTGGCTACGCGGCGACGTCCACGACCGAGGTCGCCCGCCGGTCCGGCCTGACACGCGGGGCGCAGCTCCACCACTTCGGCACCAAGGAGCGGATGATGGTCGCCGTCGTCGAACGGCTGAGCGAGCGCACGAACGCGCCCGAGGTGGCGAGCGCACTCGACGGCGTGCCCACGGCCGACCGGATCCGAATCGCCCTCGAGGTCATCTCGAGCCTCGTGACGGGTGTCGAGCCGCAGGCGTACGCCGAGCTCTGGGCCGCGTCACGCGACGTGCCGTCGCTCGCCGTCGCGCTGCGTGCCAACGACGAGGTGGCGCGCGCCGCCGTCCTGGCGCTGTTCGGTGAGGAGATCCTCCGCCGGGCGGGTCAGCGCTTCGACGAGCGGCTCGATCTCCTGCTGTACGCGCTGCGCGGGATGGCACTGGATGCACATGACGCGTCGTCCGACGACCTCCAGCTCCGCAAGGACCTGGTCGTCGGCATGGCGCCCCTACTGGAAGAGGCATTGGAACAGTGAGGACGAAGTCGAAGGCGGGGTTCGTGGCAGTGGGCCTGGCCGTGCTCTTGAGCGCGGCCGTGTTGCCCTCGTGTGCGCCACCACCCGAGGATCCACCGCCTCCGGGCGCGGGCATCACGCCGACGAGCGTGGCGATGATGCTGCTCGAGAAGGCCGGCGGCGTCGCCGCGTCCAAGGGCGTCGGGTTCGTCATCTCGGCCATGGGGCTCAACTCCCTGTTCCCCGACGGCGACGGCCAGCAGCTCGACGAGATCAAGCGGGAGCTCGACGCGATCTCGGTGAAGCTCGACGAGGTCAGTCGGTCGCTCGCCTCGCTGACGGGCCAGTTCGCGCAGGCCGAGCTGACCGCACAGCTCTCCGCGCTCCGTGACGAGAGCCGCGACGTCACCGTCCT
>JAEXGP010000189.1 GCA_023450775.1 Actinomycetes bacterium
CACCTGGGCGGCGTCGCCGATCGTGCCGACCAGCCCGCCGTAGGCGGCGCCGTCGACGTCGAACGCCCGCAGCCGGACGAACCCGCCGGCCCGCTCCGCGAGGACCCCCGGCGGGAGCACCCGGTGCATCAGCGCGGCCACCGGCCGGCTCATCGGATGGTGCGCGCTCAAACGGGCGGTCCCCCCGAGCGTCGACCAGGACCAGGACGTCGAGGTCATCGCCAGCGGGTGGAGCACCGTCCGGTCGACCACCTCCTCGAACGGCGCGCCGGCCGCGGTCGAGATGCACTCGCCGAGGGCCAGGTAGCCCACGTTCGAGTAGCGCGCCCGGGTCCCCGGCGTGGAGCGGGGGTGGCGCTGTCGGTGCAGGAGGCGCGCCAGGAACTCCCTCGGGTCGGGGCGTGGCCGGTCGGGCGCGTGCACCCAGCGGATGGGGATCGGGTTCGAGAGCCCGCTGCTGTGGTCGAGCAGGTGACGGACCCGGGCCTCGCCGAAGGCGGTCGGCCAGACGTCGCCGAGGAGCTCGGCCACCGGCGCGTCCAGATCGAGCTCGCCGCGCTCGGACATCGCCACGGCCGTGGTCGCGGTCACGACCTTGGTCATCGAGAACCAGTTGGCCGCGGCCTCCAGCGCGGCACGGCCCCCGTGCACCAGGTCGAGGGTGCCGGCGCAACCGAAGCGGGTCCCGCCGTCGTCGACGACGGCGACGAGCACGGCAGGCACCCGCTGCTCGTGCACGGCCCGGCGGGCGAGCTCGTCCAGGCGCCCGTCCCGATCCGTCCCGGCATGGTCCGCGGTCGCCATCGGCCCCTCCCAACCAATGCGCACCTGAGAGCGGGTGACGGGAATCGAACCCGCATGACCAGCTTGGAAGGCTGGGACTCTAGCCATTGAGCTACACCCGCGAGCCCTGCCGCAGCAGGGTCCGGTCACGGTAGCGCGCCGTCCGGGCCGTCCCGAAGCCGCTTCGAGGTGTGTGGCCCCGGAGGCCGACGGGTAGGACGCGCCGATGACCGCCATCACGACCACGTCCGACGACCGCCGGCTGCACGACGCCGTCCTGGGTGAGACGCGGTTCGGTCCCTTCGACCTGCGCTGGTACGAGAGCGGGCCGTCGGACGAGCCAGGGCTGCTCCTCCTCCACGGGCTGTACGCCGGGGCGTCCGGCTACGAGTGGCGCAGGCTCGTGCCCGAGCTCGCCGCGACGCACCGCGTCCGGGTGCCCGACCTGATCGGCGCGGGCGGCAGCGACCGCCCAGCGATCGACTACACCCCCGACGTGATCCGCCGTGCGGTCGAGACGTTGATCGACGATGCGGGGGAGCAGACCCACGTGGTCGCGAGCTCGCTCGTCGGCGCGTACGCGGTGCAGGTCGCTGCCGCCCGGGCACGGAACGGCGTGCCCACCCGCCTGACGCTGGTGACACCGACCGGCCTGGGCCGCCGCCAGCCCCGGCCGCCCGCACCGGTCGCCGAGCTCCTGCGGCGGACTCCCGTCGGCGACGTGCTGGTCCACGGCCTCACCTCGGCGCCGTCCGTGCGCTGGTTCCAGCGCAACCGCACCTATGACGATCCCGACGTGCTCACACAGGAGGAGGTCGTCGTCACCCGCCGGAAGGGCCGGCTCCCCGGTGCGAAGCACCTGCAGCTGGCGTTCGTCACCGGTGAGCTCGCGATCGACGTGGACCCCGCGGACGTCGGGCTCGTCTCCCCCGACGTGGTGTGGGGGATGGGCCAGGACTTCACCGACGACGAGGAGCGTCACCTGTGGCGCGCCGCCGGCGCGCGGGTGGTCGAGGTGGCCTCCGGACTGCCCCAGGTGGAGCAGCCCGAGGTGCTCGCGGAGATCCTGCTGGAGCGGGAGTAAGCGGGCGGGGAGCGGGGTACAGGACGCTCGTGATCTCATCCTCGGTCCCGCTCCAGGTGGTGATGGTGGAGGAGCGCGCCGACGAGCTCGTGATCGACTGCCTGGTCGCCGAGCGGATCGTCGCCGGCCCGGGACGGGCCATCTCCGCCGGCACCCCGTTCACGATCATCGTCAACCCGTCCGCCGTGGTCGGCGGGACCGATGCCGCCATCGCGCTGCTCGAGCACTGGTCCGACACGTGCGGAGAGGTCGAGGCCACCGGGTCGGTCGGCGAGGGGATGATCCGTCTGACGGCCGAGGGCCGGGAGCTGCTGCTCGACGTCCCCTGACGTCGCCCTGTTGGCCGATCGTGGGGTCGCTCGGGTCTAGAAGCGCTCGCGCGCGGGTAGGCACGGTCGGACCCGGTCCGGGAGTCGGGCCCCGGGGTGTGCTCACAGAGGTGCGCGTGGACAGTACGGAACGGTTGTCGGTGACGGCCGGCGACGGTGCAGGCGGGACGCTGGTGGTGGCCGGCGACCTCGACGCCTACACGGTCGGCGAGCTCGAGACGGAGATGCAGCGCCTGGGGGTGGGTTCGGACGTCCGCATCGACCTGTCGGGCGTCACGTTCATGGACTCCAGCGGTATCCGGGCGATCGTGCGGCTGGACAACGCCCTCCGCGAGGCCGGTCACGAGCTGGTGCTGGTGGCGCCATCGACACCCGTGCTGCGGCTGTTCGAGCTCACCTCGCTGGTCGACCGCTTCCGCATCGATCCCTCCGCGCCCTGACCGCCGGCCGATCGGTCGTGTCGGGCGACGGAGCCGCGGCGGGCCTAGGTTGTCCCGATGGCCGGTGCCACCTCCTCCGGTGCCGACGACAGGAGCAGGATGACTGACGCGTTCGCCGTAGAGGTCGTGGACGACGTGATCCGCGTCAGCGGTGACCTCGACGCCCAGACCTCGAGCCAGCTCGACGACGTGATCACCTCGCAGCTCGAGCGCGGGTTCGACGAGATCGTCCTCGACCTGAGCGAGCTCGAGTTCGTCGACTCCAGCGGCCTCCGCTCGATGGTGCTCGCCCGCGGTCCCCAGGGCGAGGGCCGCGTGGTGCTCCGCTCGCCGTCGGCCTCGGTGGTGCGCCTGCTCGACATCACCGGCCTCACCGACGTCTTCGTGATCGAGCCCTAGTCCGACATCGGGGCCCCGCGTCGGCTCAGTGCTGGACGATCCAGGCGGTCACCAGGCCGCTGCCGTTGATCGTCCAGTGCAGCAGCATCGGCGCCAGCAGGCTGCCCGACCGGTTGCGCAGCCAGGTGAAGCCCAACCCGGCCGCGGCGGTGGCCACCACGCTGCCGGCGATCGCGACCGGGGTGCCCAGGCCGAGCGGCAGGTCCTTGAGCGCGGCGTTGCTGTCGGCCAGGTCGAGCGACGGCAGCACGTGCCACAGACCGAACAGCAGCGCGGCGGCGACGTCGGCCTTCACCGCCCAGTTCCGGCTGTGCGCGAAGCGGCGCCGGAACATGGCGGGCAGCACGCCACGGAACATCGTCTCCTCGGCGAGCACGGTCCCGAGCGGGATCTCCACGCCCACCTGCAGCACCAGTGCGCCGAGCGTCAGGTCCCGGGCCCGGTCGTCGTGGAACAGCTCGCGGGTGGCGGGGATCAGCGCGCCCGCGGCGCACACGCCGATGACGGCGGCCGACGCGAGCCCGCCCCAGCGCAGACCGTCCCGCAGGTGGCGTCGGGACAGGCCGAGCTCGTCGTAGCGGGTGCGACCGAAGCGACGGGCGACCCAGACGAGCGCGCCGGCGACCCCGATGTTCCAGGGGATGTAGGCCCACGACGGCAGGACCTCGTTGGCGATGACGTTGGAGCCGACGAGGATCCCGATGACGCCCAGGACCGGCCCGGTCTCGGGGTTGGCGTGGTCGGGTCGTCGGGACAGCGGGTCCCACCACGCAGGGCCGCCGTGGTCGTGCGGCGGCACTCGGCCGGGCGGGGCCGGTCGGCCCCGGGAGTCGCCGGCGGCCGGGAGGTCCACCCCGGGTTGCTCAGCCACCGATGCCGGACTTGCGCAACCACGCGGGCCCGGACGTCCGGCCCTGCAG
>JAEXGP010000200.1 GCA_023450775.1 Actinomycetes bacterium
GCCGGAGCCGACCGGCACCCCCACGGCGGCGACCGCTCCGCTCGACCGGTCCCTCTTCGTCGCCGACCACGTGCCGGGGGTCGCCGGCCGGACCGCCGCCGCGGCGGCCCCGCCGTCGGGCGGCTTCCCGTGGGTCTGGTTGCTGGCGCTCGCGGTCCTGGGTACCGCTGCGGCGTTCGGGGCCCAGCGACTCGGGTTCCGCACCGTGTCCGGTCCGGTCCGCCACTCACCCGTGTCGCGGTCGGAGCTGCGCGCCGCGCGCATCGCGGGCACCCGCGATCGCCATCCGGCCACCGTCGTGGCACCGCCGGTCCCCGAGGAACCGAGCCCCGAGATCGACCCGAGTGGGCTCTCAGGAACGGCGCCGGACCACGTGTAGAAGTTGAGTGTATCGGTAGCAACTTTGTTGAATGCTTGCTATCATTGATCCATGCCGCTCGACCCCAACACCTGGACGCACAAGACGACCGAGGCGGTGAACGCCGCCCTGACGTCGGCGAAGGAGCACAGCAACCCGGAGGCCACGCCCGACCACCTGCTCGCCGCGCTGCTGCGGCAGGACGACGGCGTCGTGCTGCCGGTCATCCGCAAGCTCGGCATCGAGCCGCTGCAGCTCCGCAACACGGCCGACGAGGCCGTCGCCGCCCTCCCCACCGCCTACGGCACCGAGACGCGCCCCAGCCGCGACTTCATCTCCCTGTTCGACGCCGCCGACACCGAGCGCCGCGAGCTGACCGACGAGTACCTCTCCACCGAGCACCTGCTGCTGGCGCTGTTCGCCGCCGACCAGCGGCGGGCGCCGCAGGACCGTCAGTTCGGGGAGGTCACCCGCGAGCAGCTGCTCGGCGCGCTGGCCGAGGTGCGGGGCAGCCGCCGCGTCACCTCCCAGAACCCCGAGGACACCCTCGAGGCGCTCTCCAAGTTCGGCCGTGACCTCACCGAGGCGGCCGCCACCGGCAAGCTCGACCCGGTCATCGGTCGCGACGAGGAGATCCGTCGCGTCATCCGCGTGCTGTCCCGCCGGACCAAGAACAACCCGGTGCTCATCGGCGAGCCCGGCGTCGGCAAGACGGCCGTCGTCGAGGGCCTGGCCCAGCGCATCGTCGCGGGCGACGTGCCCGAGTCGCTGGTCGGCAAGCGGGTGATCTCGCTCGACATGAGCTCGATGGTCGCCGGCGCGAAGTACCGCGGCGACTTCGAAGAGCGGCTCCAGGCCGTGCTGGCCGAGATCAAGGAGTCGAACGGCCAGATCATCACGTTCATCGACGAGATGCACACCGTCGTCGGCGCCGGCGCCACCGGCGAGGGCGCCATGGACGCCGGCAACATGCTCAAGCCCATGCTCGCCCGCGGCGAGCTGCGGATGGTCGGTGCGACCACGCTCGACGAGTACCGCAAGTACATCGAGAAGGACCCGGCGCTGGAGCGCCGGTTCCAGCAGGTGTTCGTCGGCGAGCCGTCGGTCGAGGCCACCGTCGCCATCCTCCGCGGCCTCAAGGAGCGCTACGAGGTGCACCACGGCGTGGAGGTCGAGGACCCCGCGCTCGTCGCCGCCGCCGTCCTGTCCGACCGGTACCTCACCGGCCGGTTCCTGCCCGACAAGGCGATCGACCTCGTGGACGAGGCCGCCGCCAGCCTGAGCATCGAGATCGGCTCCGTGCCGACCGAGATCGACGTGGTCAAGCGCCGCATCGACGGGCTCGAGATCGAGCGCGTCGCGCTGGAGAAGGCGACGGACCCGGCCTCGGTCGAGCGGCTGAAGGCGCTGGACGCCGAGCTGGCCGACCTCCGCGAGACCCACGACGGGCTGAACGCCCGCTGGCAGGCCGAGAAGGACCAGGCCGACGCCATCTCCGAGATCCAGGAGCGGGTCGAGGCCCTCAAGGCCGAGGCCGAGCGCGCCGAGCGCCACGGGGACTTCACCCGGGCATCGGAGATCCGCTACGGCCACATGCCGGTGCTCGAGCGGGAGCTCGAGGCCGCCCAAGCCGAGCTCGCCGAGCTGCAGGGCGACTCGCCCATGCTGAAGCGCAAGGTCGACGAGGAGGACATCGCCGAGGTCGTCGCCCGCTGGACCGGCGTGCCCGTGTCCCGCCTCATGGAGGGCGAGATGTCCAAGCTCGTCCGCCTGGAGCAGGTGCTGCACGAGCGGGTCATCGGCCAGGAGGACGCGGTGTCGGCCGTGGCCAACGCCATCCGGCGCAGCCGTGCGGGCCTGTCCGACCCCAACCGGCCCATCGGCAGCTTCCTGTTCCTGGGTCCGACCGGCGTCGGCAAGACCGAGCTGGCTCGGAGCCTGGCGGACTTCCTCTTCGACGACGAGCGGGCGATGGTCCGCATCGACATGAGCGAGTACATGGAGAAGCACTCCGTGAGCCGGCTCATCGGTGCTCCTCCCGGCTACGTCGGCTACGACGAGGGCGGTCAGCTGACCGAGGCGGTCCGCCGCCGTCCGTACGCGGTCGTCCTGCTCGACGAGGTCGAGAAGGCGCACGCGGACGTGTTCAACGTGCTGCTCCAGCTGCTCGACGACGGGCGGTTGACCGATGGCCAGGGCCGCACGGTCGACTTCACCAACGTCGTGCTGATCATGACGTCGAACCTGCCCGGCGATCCCCGAGACTTCTTCCGTCCCGAGTTCGTCAACCGGGTCGACGAGATCGTCCGGTTCCGCGAGCTGGCGGAGTCGGACCTGAGGGCGATCGTCGAGATCCAGCTCGACCACCTGCGTCAGCGGCTGGCCGACCGGCGGATCTCGCTGGTGGTCACCGACGCCGCCATGGCGAAGCTGGCCCACGACGGCTACGACCCGGCGTTCGGCGCCCGGCCGCTCAAGCGGCTCATCCAGCAGCAGGTGGGAGACCGCCTGGCCATCTCGATCCTGGAGGGCAAGCTCGCCGAGGGCGACACGGTCACCCTGGACGTGGTCGACGGCGACTTCGTGGTCAGCTGAGCCGTCCACCGAGCCTGATCCCGCCC
>JAEXGP010000258.1 GCA_023450775.1 Actinomycetes bacterium
GCCCGTCGACGTCCTCGACGACATCGACCTCACGATCGAGCAGGGCTCGTTCGTGTGCCTGGTCGGACCGTCGGGGTGCGGGAAGTCGACGCTGCTCCGCCTCCTCGCCGGGTTCGTCAGCCCGACCGACGGGGAGATCCGGGTCGGCGCCTCGCTCGTGGGTGCTCCCTCTCACGAGCGGGGCGTCGTCTTCCAGCAGCCCACGCTCTACCCGTGGCTCACCGTGGCCGGCAACGTCGGCTTCGGGCTCCGGATGCGGCGGGTGAAGCGCGCCGAGCGCGAGGCGATCGTCCGCGACCACCTGGCGCTGGTCGGGCTGGCCGACGTGGCGGACTTCCGTCCGTACGAGCTGTCGGGCGGCATGCAGCAGCGGGCCCAGATCGCCCGGGTGCTGGCCAACGACCCCGACATCATCCTGATGGACGAGCCGTTCGGCGCCCTGGACGCGATCACCCGCGACCGGCTGCAGGACGAGTTGCTCCGCATCTGGCGCGAGACCGGCCGCACCGTGCTGTTCATCACGCACTCGGTCGACGAGGCCGTCTACCTGGGCACCCGCGTGCTGGTCATGGGACCGCGTCCCGGCCGCATCGTCCTCGACGTGGCCGAGCCGTTCTCGACCCGGCCACGGGACGCCGACGTCGACGTCCGGCACTCACCGGAGTTCGCGGCGGCGGCACGCGAGGTGGCCGACGCGCTGCAGGCGGCCAGCGCAGCGACCTGACGTTCTGTTGCGCGATCTACGACCTCTTTGCCGTCGATCGCGCAACAGAACGGGGCAGGTCCGTGAGAGCTGCGGCGCGGAGTGCCTGGTAGCCGCCGTCCAGGTCCGTGGCGTTGGCCAGGCCGAGCCGGCGCAACGACACCGCGGCCAGGCTCGAGGCGTAGCCCTCGTCGCACACGAGCACGACCGTGCGCCCGGGTTCGTCGAACCCGTCGAGCCGGTGGGGCGAGGTCGGGTCCAGTCGCCACTCCAGCTGGTTGCGGTCGACGACGACCGCGCCCTCGATCGGTCCGTCGCCCTCGCGGAGACCGACCGGGCGGATGTCGACCACCCAGGCACCGCCGGCGATCAGACCGGGCAGGTCCTCGGGCGTGGGCCGGGGACCGAGCTCCCGGCGGGCCTCCTCGAGCAGCCGGTCGACGTTCGCCACGGCTACGGGAGCTCGGGGAGCGCCGTGCTCCACAGCGTGGGCTCCGGGTCCACGTCGTCGCGGCGGAGCGGGGCGCCGTGGTCGTCGTAGAAGACCATCGTCGACAGCGGCGGCGAGTAGACGTGCACGCTGGTGGCGCGCTCGGGGCCGTTGTTGACGATGTCGTGAACGGCGTCGGCGGCGACCCGGTGGACCCCGCCGGGGACGATGACGCTGGTCGAGGTGCCGTCGCCCTCCAGGAGCACCTCGCGGAGGGCGCCCCGCACCACGCTGATCGACGCGGCGGAGCCGCCATGGTCGTGGGGGTCGACCGACGTGTCCGTGGGCCAGTCGATGACCCACGCGTCGAACGTGTCGGTGGCGAGCACCTTCCACCACCGGCGGCCGTCCGAGGGCGGCAGCGTCGCGACCGCCGAGGTGAACCCCGCGGCCAGGGCGAGTGCCATGGCGTCGCGCTCCTGCGGGGACAGGGCGACGGGAGCGACGGCGGTCGCGGGGGTCACGGTGCGACCTCCAGCCGATCGCGGCGGCCGCGCACGCCGAGTGCGAGGGCGTCGATCGCGCCCCGGCGGCCGTGTCGGACGTACCACTCCAGGCCGTACACGTCGTCGAAGTGGTCGCCGGAGCCGAACGTGGGGTCGGGCCCCACCTGGCTGCGGTGCTCGGCGATCGCCTGGAGCTTGGGGGCGAGCACCTCGGACACGTCGATCGTCGTCGAGATCTCGACCGTCGGCAGGCCGACGGCCCGGGTGGGGCTGATCGACCGACCGGCCACGGCGGCGACGTGCGTGTCCACGAAGTGCAGGTGCTCGCGGTCGACGGTGACCTCGTACCAGGTGGGCAGGTCGGCCAGCAGCGCCGCCAGCCGTCCGACGCGATGAGCCTGGACGTGGTCGGGGTGGCCGTACACGCCGTCGGCGTCGTAGGTCACCAGGGCGTCGGCCTGCTCGGCCTCCGCGATCGCCGCCACCTGCGCCGCCACGTCCTCCGCCCGGGCGTCCGCGAACGCGTCGTCGTGACGCCCGTCGGGATCGTCGGACCCGCCCGAGTCGTGATGGTCGAGGAAGTGGACGGACGCCACGCCGAGCAGCTCGCAGGCCGCGCGGGCCTCGGCCCGGCGGACGTCGCGCAGCCCGTCGCCGGCCCCGGTGCCGAGCTCGCCGGAGGTGGCGAAGACGACCGCCACGCGGTGGCCACCTGCGGCGAGCAGCGCGATCGTGCCGCCCGTGAAGATCGCCTCGTCGTCGGGATGTGCGTGCAGGAAGAGGATCGTCGACATGGCCCGTGTGCTCGCCGGTCTCTAAAGCTGACCAAATCAGTCGGCTTTAGAGAGTATGGCGGTGCAGGACGGCGCGGGCAACCCGATCCTGACGTGCGGGCGTCACTCGCTGCGGCGTCGGCAACCGGGGCCGCACCCCCTCCCCCCGCCGCGCGACGGCGCTCAGGACGGGTCGCCGCCGGCGAAGGCCAGGACCTCGGCGCGACCGATCTGGGCGAGCAGCGACGCCGAGTCCAGGTAGATGCGCTCGTTCACGATGCGGTCGCCCTCGAAGAAGAACAGCGCGACGACGGGGACGCGGAACGATCTGCCGGTCGGCTCCATGCCGTAGAACTCGCCCAGGTTCGTGCCGAGCAGGTCGAACTCGGTGACGACGACGTCGTCGGCGAAGTGGTACCGGACGTTCTCGTGGCGCTGGTCGGGGAACGCCGTCCGCTGGTTCCGGTGGTAGGCGAGCACCTCGTCGTCGCCGTCGTAGACCTGGCCGGTCGCCATGATCTCGTAGTGCGGACGACCGTTGAACGTGCCGAGGCACGCAGCCCAGTCGTGGTCGACCTCCGATCGGAAGTGCTCCTGCAGCACCTCGAGTCGGCGCGCCTGCAGCTCGGTCGTGGTCATCGGCTCCCCCTGTGATCGGACCTGCTCAGTCAACACCCGCACCGCGCCTCCCGCCCCGTTCGGCCGCATCATCAGCTCCATCGACAGCGCCATCAGTTGCATGACAGAACTGACTCTGTCTACGGTCGGCCGCACCCTGCCCCCGAAGGAGCGAGCGATGGACTGGAACGAGGCGGTCGCCGTCCGACCGACGGGCGATCGGCGCTTCGCCGCCCACGTCGACGACCAGTGGACCTCGCTGCAGGGCGTGCACGGCGGTGTGGTCGCCGCCCTCGCGCTCACCGCCGTCGAGCGGGTCCTCGCGGACGAGGGGGTCGACCCCGCCACGACGATGCGCGCCGCCACGTTCGGCTACGTCAGCGGCAACGTGGTCGGCGACCTGGACATCGAGGTGGAGGTCGTCCGCCGCGGCCGCAAGCTCGTCACCAGCCACGCCCGCACCAGCCAGGGCGGCAAGACCACGACCGTCGCCCGCTTCCACCACTCGCCGCCGTGGGAGGCGATGGAGTTCAGCGACGTCGCCCCGCCGCCGCCACGCCCCGAGGGTGCGCCCCGCCTCAGCTGGGGCGACACGCCCGCGCACCTCAACAACGTGGAGACGTACCTGCACCCCGACACGGCGGTGTTCGCCGGGAACGACCGTGCGGAGTGGATCGCGTGGAGCCGACCCCTGGACGGCTCCACCTTCGACGTCGCCTGGCTGACGATGTTCGCCGACTACTTCCCGCCCGCCGTGTTCACCAAGGCGACCGAGCCGCAGCGCGCGGTGACGATCGAGTACGGGATCCAGGTCCACGATGCGGCGGGCTCCTGGACGCTGGGCGACGGCGAGCTCCTGACCGCCCGCATGCACGCGTTCCACTCCCACGACGGCTTCGCGGTGGAGGACGGCTGGATCCACCTGCCCGACGGCACGCTGCTGGCCACCACCCGCCAGACCCGCCTGGCGGGCTGAGCGGGTCGGCTCAGATGTCCTCGTCGCCGAACTCGATGCGACGGAACTGCTCGTCGGTGAGCTCGTCCTCGGGATTGCCGGTCGACTCGTAGTCGCGGCGCTGCCCGCGGATGGCGGCCCACGCCACGACGGCGAGGACGGCGGCGAGGGCGAACAGTCCGATCCCGAGGAACATGGGCACCATCCGAGCACACCGGCGCGCGCCGTCGCCGGATGCCGGTCGCGTCCGCTGCGGCCCCCGAGCGCCGGCCCGGAACGGCGGGGCACGGGTTCCGGTCGCGTCAGGCGCAGGGCGCGGTGGACTCGCCCGTCGCCCGGCCGACGACGTCGAGCGGGTAGGCCACCACGTCGTGGGTGAGCGGGTCCCGCGCCGCGACCAACGCGACGGCCCGGCCCGTGACGTCGACGACGACGCCGCCGGAGATGCCGGGGACCGCCTCGACGTCGATGAGCAGGACGTCCGCGGTCCCGCCGTAGCCCTGGCGCGACTCCACCGACCGCACGGTGCCCGACCGCACCTCGAAGCGACCGTCCGGGTAGCCAGCGACGGCCACCGAGGCGCCGACGACCGGGCGGGGCCCGACGGACAGCGCCGCCGCTCCCCCGTCGAGCAGGTCCTGCCCGTCGAGCTCCGCCACGTCTCGACCGTCCACCACGCCGTCGACCGGGACCACGTCGCCCATGCCGTCGACCGTCACCTCGGCCGCGCCGGCCACCACGTGCTGGTTCGTCAGCCCGACCGTGCGCCCGCTCCGCTCGACCACGGTCGCCGTGGCCTGACGGTCCACGCCGCAGCCGGCGGCCCGCACCAGCCG
>JAEXGP010000350.1 GCA_023450775.1 Actinomycetes bacterium
GCGACCGTCGACGTGGTCACGGGCGGCGGCGGGTCGTTGAAGAACGGGTTGCCGTTGTCCGTGAAGATGTTCATGGTGCACAGACCGACCAGGTAGACCGCGATCGCGACCGCCAGGCCGAAGTAGAAGATCCGCGTCAACAGCCGGCTGTCGAAGCGCAGGTGCATGAAGAACGACCCGATCAGGACGAACTTCACGACCATCAGGATCAGCAGCAGCGGGTAGGCGACGATCGTCGTGTCGTCGCGCCCGAACCACGAGTCCCAGAAGTACGTCGAGACCTCGAGGGCCGTGATCCCGACCAGGATCCAGAAGATCGTGAAGTAGGTGGAGTTCGACGGCCCGTGGTCGTGGTGCTCGCCCGGGTGCACCGGGGAGTCGTCGTCGAGTTCCTCAACGGTGGTGCTCACGCCTCGCTCCTCAGTCCTCGTCGGTCTCGTCGCAGCCCGGAGTGTCGTCGCGTCATCGGGGCTCGCATCAGGGGATCAGGTACACGATCGCGAAGATCACGACCCAGACGATGTCCACGAAGTGCCAGTAGAGGCCCAGCACCTCGACCGCCTCCGCCTGCATCTGCCGGCGGAAGGAGTAGCCCACGGCGCTCAGCAGCATGATGATGCCGATGGCGACGTGGGCGCCGTGGAAGCCGGTCAGCGTGTAGAACGCGGAGGCCGACACGTTCGAGGTGTAGCCCAGACCCTCGCGGACGAACTCGGTGAACTCGTACACCTGGCCGGCCAGGAACAGCCCGCCCAGCACGCAGGTGGTGGTCAGCCACAGGCGCATCCGCTTGTGGTCGCCGCCCATGATCGCGTTCACCGCCAGCACCATCGTGAGCGAGCTCATCAGCAGGATGAAGCTCGTCATCGACGTGAAGGGGATGTTGAACAGCTCCGACGCCTTGAGCGGCGAGCCGGACAGTCCCGGGATGCTGCCGGGGCGGTTCTTGTAGAGCAGGTAGGTGGAGATCAGGCCACCGAAGAGGAGGCAGTCCGACGCCAGGTACACCCACATCGCCAACTTGGTGTTGGAGATGCCGGTGGACGTCTCGTGCGTGTCGTCGGGGAACTCGAGGTCCTCGACCTGTTCGAGGGTGATGTCAGCCAACGGTCGTCTCCTCGGTGCTGGCCATGGCCGGTTCGGGAGCGGACTCGCCTGCACCCTCCTCGGCGCCGACCGTGGCGTCGTCGCCCTCCGCACCCGGCTCGGCGTCGGAGCCCTCGACCGCGTCGGGGTGGTCGTCGCTCGGATGGTCGTCGTGGTGACCGTGGCCCGCGTTCGGGTCGGTCGACGGCTCGAAGACCCAGCCGAAGATGGCCAGGACGATGAGCAGCGCGCCCGGCACCGCCCACCAGTAGTTGAAGATCAGGCCGTAGCCGACGAGCGGGAAGCCCACGGCCATGACGAGCGGCCAGTACGACGGCGACGGCAGGTGCACGTCCGTGGCGTCGCCCTTCTGCACGACGTCCTCGGTGGCGGCGATCCGCACCAGGCGACCGTTCTCGTCGTGGCCGTACTTGCGGTGCCAGAACTCGTCCAGCTCCTCGACCACCGGGGTCTCGTCGAAGTTGTGCTCGGGGGCGGGCGAGGGGATCATCCACTCGAGCGAGCGGGCGTCCCACGGATCCGGACCCGGGTTCACCTGCTCCTTCCGGTGCTTCCGGTAGCTCAGGTAGATGTTGACCATGAAGAAGATCAGCGACAAGGCGATCGTGAACGCACCGATCGTCGCCACCATGTTCCAGAAGTTGAACCCCTGGCCCTCGGTGTAGGTGTACGTCCGGCGCATCATGCCCTGGAGTCCGAGGATGTGCATGGGTCCGAACGTCAGGTTGAAGCCGACGAGCATCACCCAGAAGTTCCACTTGCCGAGCTTCTCGCCCAGGAAGTAGCCGAAGATCTTCGGCCACCAGAAGTACATGCCGGAGAACAGCCCGAGCAGGGCGCCGCCGAAGAGCACGTAGTGGAAGTGGGCGACGATGTAGTAGGTGTCCGTCTGCTGCGTGTCGGCCGGGGCGAAGGCGTGGGTCACGCCCGAGAGGCCGCCGATGGTGAACATGGCCACCAGGCCCACCGAGAACAGCATGGCGGTGTTGAACCGGAGACGGCCGCCGTACATGGTGGCCATCCAGTTCAGGATCTTCACGCCGGTGGGCACGGCGATGAACATCGTCGCCAGCGAGAACGCCAGCACCGACAGGACGCCGATGCCCGAGGCGAACATGTGGTGCGCCCACACGCCCCAGCCCATGAAGCCGATCGCGATGCCCGAACCCACCATGAACGGGTAGCCGAAGATCGGCTTCCGGGAGAAGGTCGGGATCACCTCGGAGGCGATCCCGAAGCTGGGCAGGATCATGATGTAGACCTCCGGGTGACCGAAGATCCAGAACAGGTTCTCCCAGAGGAACGGATCGCCGCCCTTCGATGCGTCGAAGAACGTGGCGTCGAAGAGCCGGTCGAACATCAGCAGGAACAGCGCCACCGTGATCACCGGCAGGGCGAACACGAGCAGCACCTGCACCACGAAGGTCATCCAGGTGAACACCGGCATCTTCATGAGCGTCATCCCCGGCGCCCGCATGTTGAGCACGGTGACGGTCAGATTGATGGCCGACACCGTCGAGCCGATGCCCATGATGATCAGGCCGACCGCGTAGAAGTCGATGCCGTGGCCCGGCGAGAACGCCACGCCGGAGTTCGGGGCGTAGTTGAACCAACCGCCGTTGGCGCCGCCGCCCAGGAACCAGGACGTGTTGAAGAAGATCGCGCCGGCCAGCCACACCCAGAGCGACAGGGCGTTCATGCGTGGGAACGCCACGTCCCGGGCGCCGACCTGCAATGGCAGCAGGTAGTTGGCGAACGCCGAGGCCATCGGCATGACCACCAGGAACACCATGGTCACGCCGTGCATGGTGAAGACCTGGTTGTACAGGTCGGCGGACAGCAGCTTGGAGCCGGGGATGGCGAGCTGCGTCCGGATCAGGAGCGCCTCGAACCCGCCCACGAGCAGGAAGAAGAAGGACGCGGCGCCGTACATGATGCCGATCTTCTTGTGGTCCACCGTGGTGAACCACGCCTTCCAGCCGTGGGTGGCCGTCGGGCGTGAGAAGACGCCGAGCGGCCTCGTCACGGTCGCGGCGCCGGTGGTGAGCTCGAGCGGGGGTCGCTCTTCGACAAGTGCCATGTGGTGGTCCTTCTCGTCCGGTCCGGCCGGTCTACTTCAGCGTCACCAGGTAGGCGACGAGCTGATCGATCTGCTCCTCCGTGAGCTGGAGGTTGGGCATGCCCTGGTTGTTCTCCGGGTCCATCGGCTTGATGGCCTCGGGGTCACGCAACCAGTCCTTGAGGTTGGAGGTGTCGGGGATGCCGTCGGGCACCGCCGTCACCGACTCCGCGGCCTTGCCCTGGTACAGCGGCAGCAGGGAGCCGGCGAAGGTCTGGCGCATCATGAGATGCGTGAGGTTCGGCGCGTTGCCGGCCGACAACGTGATGTCCACCGATTGGCCGTAGTCGGGGTTGGGGACGTCGTCGTACGTGTACGGCGCAGTGGAGTCGGGCCGCAGGCCGTTGACCTGGTGGCACCGCGCGCACTGGGCCACGAACAGCTCCTGGCCGGCGAGGGCCTTGGCCGTCGTGGGCTGCTCGGGAGCCGTGGTCATGGCGTCGACCCACTTGTCGTACTCGGTCTCGGGCAGCGCCTTGAGCTCCATGCGCATGACGCCGTGGGAGAGGCCGCAGAATTCGGTGCACTGGCCCTGGTAGATGCCGGGCTTCTCCGCGGTCATCACGAGCGTGTGGGTGCGGCCGGGCACGGCGTCCTTCTTGCCGTTGATGGCGGGGATCCAGAACGAGTGGATGACGTCGTTCGACTGGATCTTCAGCTCGACGTCGCGGCCCACCGGGATGACCAGCTGCGTGGCGGTGATGATGTCGACGGTGCCGTCGCGGTCGGTGTCGTAGCGGTACTCCCACCACCACTGCTGGCCGATGACCCGCACCTCGATGGGGTCGTCGGACTTCTCGAGGTTGAGCAGCGTCTGCACGTTGAACACGGCCAGCACGGCGAGCAGCAGCGCCGGCAGCACGGTCCAGCCGATCTCGAGCGGGGTGTTGCCGTGGGTCTGGGTCGGCTCGCCGACCCCGTCCACGTCCTCGCGGTTGCGACGGAACCGGACGGCCATCCAGATCACGCCGACCTCGACGAGCAGGAAGACGATGCCCGCCACGGCGAACACCGGCTTGACCAGGCCGAAGATCTCCCAGTTCTGCTGACCGGCGGGAGCGAGCGTGTTGAGCGGCAGGCCGGGGTCGCCGATGTTCCTGATGATCAGCCACAGTCCGACGACGAGGACGACCAGCGAGATGACCGCTGCGATCGTCGCGTTCCGCTTGTTCCGCATACCCAACCTCTCACTCACCGGCGAGCAGGGGGAGAGTATCCACCGCCCCGCTCGCGGAAGCCGAATCGACCACGACGGCGTGGGGAGCGCCCAGACCGTGCTCCTCCTCGCCCTCGTGCTGCTCGCCGGCGACCCCGCCGGCGATGCCCGCACCGATGATCACGACGCCGCCGACCAGCAGCACCGCGATCACCATGGAGCGCTTGAGCTCAGGGCGTCCGGCCAGCACGAACGCCAGTCCGAACACCACCACGGCGGCGGCGATGATCACGTACACCGAGGCGGCCTGCGGCAGCGCCAGCAGCAGCCGGGACACGCACAGCACGATGACGGCCAGCGTGAGCACGGCCAGCACCGGCACCTCGAGCGGGTCCATGAGCTCGTGGCGCAGCTCCCGGTTGGTGGTCTGGTCGCCGGTCGCGCGCTCGGCCCAGGCCCGCACGGTCCAGGACACCAGCACCACCGCCAGCACGACGACGCCCACCCAGAACAGCAGCGCGTCGACGGCCAGGCCGACCACGGCGATGCCGACGCCGAAGGCGGCGACGAGCGGCCAGTAGCTCAGGCCGACCGGCGTGACGACGGGCGGGTTGGTCGCGGTGGCGACGTCGCCGCCCTCCATCTGCACCAGCACGTCCGCGCTGCCGTCGCGGAAGGCGGTCGAGAAGCCGCCGAGGGCCGCCATCACCGCGGCGAAGCCCATCAGCACGCTGTAGCCGACGTGGTCGCCGACCCAGCCCTTCCAGCCGAAGGTGAGCGGGCCGACGATCGAGTTGACGACGTCGCCGTCCTGGAAGACGCCGATGACACCGCTGTGCTCGGCCGCCCCGCTGAGGAAGCCGTAGACCACGGCCGCGGCGAAGCCGACGACTGCGGCGGCGTAGAAGAACTTGGAACCCCGTGTGATCATCAAGCGCTCACTTCATGATGTAGACGGCGACCCAGACCACGGCGTAGACCGCGCAGCTGGCGTACCAGAAGACTGCGGCCGCGGCGATCCCGTCGGGCTGGCGGCTGGAGAACTGTCCGCCCAGGGCCCGGAAGGCCATGAGCGCGATGAAGATCATCCCGGCGACGATCATGGCCAGGCTGCCGCCGGTCACGGCGTAGAACAGCGGGCCCTCGGCCTGGTCGATGGTCACCGCGGCCTGTCGGAACAGGAACACGGTCTGGTTCACGAAGGCCGCGCCGAGCAGCAGCGTGATGCCGAGCGCCAGGTAGGTGTGCGGCCGGTCGTCGCGGGCGATCGAGTACACGGCCCACTGCATGGTGACCATGGACATGGCCAGCGTGAGCGCCTGCATGTTCGGCTGCGTGAGCGGGATGTTGTTGGCGGCGAACCAGTCGGCGCCACCGGCGTTGCGAGCCGCCAGGTAGTAGCCGATCAGCGTGGCCATGACGGCCACGACGCCGGCGGTGGCGAACGCGGTGCCGAACAGCAGCTCCCGGCGACGGGGCTGCAGCGGGGCGGGCAGGGCGACGGCGTCGGCCATCAGTCCTTCTCCTCATCCGTGCCCTGGCGGGCGTCGAGCAACGGGTACGGCGAGGCCACGCGGGCCAGCTCCGGCAGGCCCACGCCGCCGGTCGCGGGCGACGTGAACGACCACTCGAGCGTGGCGCCCTCGGGGGTGGCGGCGTCGTCGTCGGTGCTGCGCACGGCGGCGATCAGGGCGCTGAGCGCTCCGAGCGCCAGCAGGGCGGCGCCACCGGCGACCAGCAGGCCGAAGAGCTGGTGGGCCGTGTCCTCGCCGTCGAGCTGGACGAGCGCCTGGACGAGCAGCGCCGTGCCCATGAGCCCGCCGCCGAGCACGACCAGCGGGACCGTCATGCGGGCCTCGGTGGAGGTGCCGGGACCGCCCCAGAGCAGCGGCGACCAGTGCAGGCTGCCGGCGATCCCGCCGGCGAGCGCCGCCGCGCCGACGAACGCCGTCTGGGCACCGGCCAGGGTGTTGGGCGAGGCGCCGAACAGCGTGCCCTCACCGGCGAGCGACAGCGCCTGGACCCATCCGGCGACGACGGCGCCGAGCAGGAGCAGCACGGCGAACACCGACAGCACCAGCGCCGGGCTGACGGTGACGGCGCCACGCCGGAGCGAGTCGGCGAGGGCGCCGAGCATGGCGAGGACCGGCACCGTGATCGCCAGGGCGAACACCGTCCACATGGCGGTGTTGAGGGCGCTGGGCAGCTGGGCCCAGGCGCCGAAGGCGAGCACGGCGTAGATGCCGATGATCAGCTGCAGCACGTCGGTGTTGGCGAAGCGACGACCGGTGGCCGTCGCCACCACGTCGACGGCGATGCCGAGCACCGGGATGGCGAAGGCGAACACGGCGGGGCCCCGGAAGATCCAGGTGAGCCCGTCGGCGAAGTTGGTGGCCAGCGCCCCGGCGCCCATGCGGCCGATCTGGCCGAGGAGCACGTGGGCGGCAGCGGCGCCGAGCGTGGCGAGCCAGAGCGACGCACCCACGAGCGACGCCCAGGACAGGCCGGGCACCCAGGCCAACCGCATGCCGAGCGGGCGGTGGGCCATCACCGTGGTGGCGACGCAGACCGAGCCGAGGCCGAGGGCGACGAGCACGGCGCCCAGCGACACGTTGCCGAGCTTGGCGGCGGTGGTGTCGGCACCCAGGACGCCGCCGTCGATGGCGACGCTGGTGACGAAGATCCCGGCGGCGACCAGCCAGGTCCAGAAGGACAGGGCGGCGGCCCGTGGGAAGGCGATGGCGGCCGAGCCGAGCTGGAGCGGCACGACGGCGATGGCGATGCCCAGCAGCAGGGGCACGACGCCCAGGAAGAGCAGTGCGGTCTGGGCGCTGGCCGCCAGCTGCAGCGTGCGGGAGCCCAGGAAGCCGTTGTCGGTCAGGGTGTCGATGCCCGTGACGGCCCAGAGCGTGAGCGACAGCGTGCCCAGCGCCAGGGCGAAGCCGATGTAGAGGCGACCGATGGCGACGTGGTCACCGGATCCGAGCAGCCGCTCCACCGCCCCAGGGGTCGGCTGGGTGGCCTCCCCGGCGGCCGCGCCGTCCGTGTCGGGCCTGGTCTCAGTGAGTGCCATGCGTGGTTCTGCCCTCTGCCTCGTCTGACTCTGCTGTCGCTACCGGTGGCTGGATGTCTGCTGTCTGACTGCGCCGTGACCCTGGCGCACCTGCGGCGGACGCGGGTGGACCGGACCGGCCCGACATGTGCTCGCCTCGGCACCGGGGACCGATCGCGCGGACACTACCGCGACCGGACAAGCACTGAGAAAAGCGTCAGGACCCCGTCCTCACCACCCGTTCCGGATGATCACGTCCGCCGCCATCGCCCCGAACAACAGGGTGACGTAGGTGATCGAGAACGTGAACACACGGATGGCACGGGCGGGCGACTCGGTGCGGCGGAGATCCACGGCCATGCCCGTGAACACACCGCCCAGCACGATCGCCGCGGCCCAGTAGAGGAGGCCCAGATCGGCGGTCGCGCCGAAGATCAGGGTCAGGACCCACACCACCACGGAATAGGCCAGGATCTGGTTGGTCGTCTGCCGGTAGCTGGCGACCGACGGCAGCATCGGGACGTCCGCCCGTGCGTAGTCGTCCTTGTACTTGATGGCCAGCGCCCAGAAGTGGGGCGGGGTCCAGAAGAAGATCACGCCGAACAGCACGATCGCCGACCAGGACAGGCTGTCGGTCACCGCCGACCAGCCGACCAGGACCGGGACGGCGCCGGCGGCCCCACCGATCACGATGTTGCTGCTCGAGCTGCGCTTGAGCCACAGCGTGTAGACGAACACGTAAAACAGGCAGGCGCTCACGGCCAGCACGGCCGACAGCAGGTTCACGACCTGCCAGAGGAAGAGGAACGCCAGGACCTCGATGCCGACGGCGAAGACCAGCGCGCTGCGGGGCGTGATGACGCCGGTGACCAGCGGCCGGCCCTGCGTGCGCTCCATCAGGGCGTCGATGTCGCGGTCGACGTACATGTTGATGGCGTTCGCCCCGCCGGCGGCCAGGGTGCCGCCGATGACGGTGGCGACCATGAGCCACAGGGGCGGGACGCCCTGCTCGGCGACCACCATCGTGGGGACCGTGGTGACGAGCAGCAGCTCGATGATCCGGGGCTTGGTCAGCGCGACGTAGGCGCCGACCTTCGAGCCCAGCTTGGCGCCGACAGAGGTCGGGGAGGAAAGCGCCGGGGCGACCATGACGGTCCAAAGCTACGGCCGCGGCGACTCCCACCGCCAACCCGGGCCCGCCTACCCTGACGCCCGGTGCCAGCCGTTCCTCCCCCCGATCAGGCGCCGGCCGGAACCCCCGACGAGGCCCCCGCCGAGCGCTTCACGATCGCCCCAGCCACGTACCGGGTGATCGCCGCGGTCGGGCTCGCGCTGCTCTGCACGATCGTCGTGACCGGTGCCGCCGTGCGGCTGTCGGGCTCCGGTCTGGGCTGCAGCGACTGGCCGAACTGCACCGACGAGCGCCTGGTCGAGTTCGGCGACCCCAACCAGACGATCGAGCAGGTCAACCGCCTCTTCACCGGGCTGGTGTCGCTCGCCGTGGTCGCCGCGGTCCTCGGTTCCATGCGCCGCCGCCCCCGCCGCCGGGACCTCGTGTGGCTGTCGTGGGGCCTGGTCGCCGGCGTGGTCGGCCAGATCGTGCTGGGCGGCATCACCGTGCTCGTGGACCTGCACCCGCTGGCGGTGTCGGGCCACTTCCTGCTGTCGATGATCCTGGTCGCCGACGCGATCGTCCTGCTCTGGCGGGCGGGGCAGGCACCCGGGCCGCGCCGTCCGGTGGTCGGCACCACGGACCTGTGGCTGTCCCGAGTGGCGGTCGCGCTCATGACCTGCCTGATGTTCACCGGGCCGGCCGTCACCGGGACCGGGCCGCACGCCGGCGACGCCGAGGCGCAGCGGTACGGCTGGTTCCTGCCCGACGTCGTGCGGGTCCACAGCATCAACATGTGGCTCTTCCTCGCCGTGGTCGTCGTGCTCCTCGTCCGCCTGGCCCGGGGTCGCGCCGCGGCCCCGCTCGCCGCCGGCACCGGCGTGCTGCGCCGCGGCTACCGCCTGCTCGTGGTGATCGTCGCCCAGGGCGCCATCGGCTACACCCAGTACGAGGTGGGCATCCCGCCGTGGTTGGTCGCCCTGCACATCGTCGGTGCGACCGCCGTGCTGTCGCTCACGATCTGGTTCCACCTCGGCCTGTCCGCGCCGGTCGACGGGACGGAGCGCCCGGACCGCCTCCGGGACCGGCGGGCCGACGCCGTCAGCTCCCCCGCGTAGCCTGCGAACGTGTCCAGCCCCGCCCCGATCGACGTGGTCGAGCCCGACGTCAGCGACGTCGTCGACCTGGACACCCCGTGGATCGTCCTCGTGTGGAACGACCCGATCAACCTCATGAGCTACGTCACGTTCGTGCTCCAGAAGCTGTTCGGCTACTCCAAGGAGGAGGCCACGACGTTGATGCTGCAGGTGCACCACGAGGGCAAGGCGGTCGTGTCGAGCGGCACCCGGTCCGAGGCGGAGCGGGACGTGTTCCGGCTCCACGAGCACGGCCTCTGGGCCACCATGCAGCAGGACTGAGGGCGATGTCCGCGGACTCCGACGACCCGTTCGACACCTCGCCCAACCGGTGGATGCCGGTGCGCCCGTCGCCCGACGGGTCCTACGCCGTCGACCTGGGCCCGAACGAGCGCGACTTCCTGAGGTCGGTGGCCGAGGAGCTGCGGGCGCTGCTGCTCGAGACCGACGGCCCGCTGCTGCAGCGCCTGTTCCCGCCGCCGTACGGCGACGACACCGAGCGCAACGAGGGCTACGCCGCCCTCGCTCGCCCGGAGCTCGTCGACCACCGCCTGGAATCGCTGGACGTGCTCGTCGCGTCCGTCCAGGCCGCCACGCTGGACGAGGACGAGCTGGCCGCGTGGATGCGCTCGATCAACGACGTCCGGCTGGTGCTCGGCACGGTCCTCGACGTCGGCGAGGAGGAGCCCGACGAGCTCGAGGTCGACGAGCAGGAGCTCCCGACGCGCCAGGCGTACGAGTTCCTGACCGAGCTGCTCGACGTCATCGTGGTCGCCCGGGCCCAGCGGCTCTGAGCGCAGCGGGCCGCGCGACGGGCCCTCCGATCCACCTTTGGCGCCCTCGCGAGCTGCTGCTATGTTGACCCGGCCCCCCCACGGGGATGGGAGCCCCCATCGTCCAGTGGCCTAGGACGCCTCCCTTTCAAGGAGGTAACACGGGTTCGAATCCCGTTGGGGGTGCAGGCAAAGTTCGTGGTCCCGTGGTGCAGTTTGGAGTGCACGCCGGCCTGTCAAGCCGGAGGTCGCGGGTTCAAATCCCGTCGGGACCGCCACTTCGCCCGCTCGTCGGGCGAGGCGCCGTCCACCGAGAGGCGGGGGCGGCCGTTCACCGTCAGGTGATCGGCGACATGGTCGGGTAGCTCAGTTGGCAGAGCGACCGCCTGAAAAGCGGTAGGTCACCGGATCGACGCCGGTCCCGACCACCTTCCGGAACCCCCGCCCTGGGCGGGGGTTCCTCCGTTTCCGGCCCCACCGCCTCCGTCGGCGTTCTGTTCCACCGTTCCGACGTTGCAGCGTCGGAACGGTGGAACGAAGCGGTGGGGGTCAGAGGCCGAGCAGCTCGGGCAGGTCCTCGTGGTGGTCGATCACCAGGTCCGCCTCGGGCGCGTCGTCGCCGCCGTCGTCGGCCAGACCGCGGTAGCGCACCGGGATCCACCCCGCGTTGCGCGCTCCGGCCACGTCGGTGCGCAGCAGATCGCCCACGTGAGCGGTCCGCGCCGGGTCCGGCCGTCCCAGTCCCGCGGCGGCGTGGTCGAACATGACCCGGTCGGGCTTGTAGGCGCCGACCTCGTCCGAGAACGACCAGTGGTCGAAGTAGCGCAGCAGGCCGTGGTGCTCCAGGTAGCCGCGCAGCGTCGTGCTCGGCGTCATGCCGACGTCGCAGATGATGCCGATGCGCACGCCGGCCGACGACAGACGTTCCAGCGACGCGCCGATGCCGGGGGCCACGACCATGTCGCCCGGGTCCGCGCCGGCCACGACCACCGCGGCGAGCTCGTCGACCACCTCCGGCGGCACGTCCACCGGCAGGTGACCCACGGCGGCGTCGACCGCCTGGCGCGTGCTCACCACCACGCCGTCACGCCAGCGCCGGTCGAACCACTGCCAACCGGCCTCCATCGCGGCGGCGAGCTGCGCGTCCGACACGTCGAGGCCGGCGTCGGAGAGCACCCGGTGCCAGCGCCGGCCCCGCTGCGAGCCCGCGGCGCCCTCGGCCACGAGCGTGTTCCAGAAGTCGAACGTGACGGCGTCGACGCGACTCACCGGACGACGCTGCTCACGTCAGCGGCAGACGCCGTCGGCCCGGGCCGCCTCGGCGCACGCCTCGGCGACGGCGACCGACACGGCCGGGTTGAACACCGACGGGATGATGAAGTCGGGCGCCAACTCGTCGGGGAGCACCGTCGAGGCGATGGCGCGGGCGGCCGCCACCTTCATGTTCTCGGTGATCCGGCGGGCACCGGCGTCGAGCGCGCCGCGGAACACGCCCGGGAAGGCCAGCACGTTGTTGATCTGGTTGGGGAAGTCCGAACGACCGGTCGCGATGACCGCGGCCACGTCCTGGATGAGCTCCGGGCGGATCTCGGGATCGGGGTTCGCCATGGCGAAGACGATCGGCTTGGACGCCATGCGCTCCACGTCGGAGCGCTCGATGAGGTTCGGACCCGACAGGCCGATGAACACGTCGGCGCCGGGCATCAGCTGGGTCAGCGGGCCGGACAGTCCCTCGGGGTTCGTGTTCTCGGCGAACCACTGCTTGGACGTGTTGAGGTCGGCGCGGCCGGTGTGGACGGCACCCTGGCGATCGGCGCCGATGATGTTGCGCACGCCGGCGTTCATGAGGATCTTCGACACGGCCACGCCGGCGGCGCCGACGCCCGCCACCACGACCTTGAGGCCGCTGATGTCCTTGTCGACGATCTTCAGGGCGTTCTCGAGCGCGGCCAGCGTGACGATCGCGGTGCCGTGCTGGTCGTCGTGGAACACCGGGATGTCCATGATCTCGTCGAGGCGCTCCTCGACCTCGAACGCCCCGGGGGCCGCGATGTCCTCCAGGTTGATGCCGCCGAACGTGGGCTCGAGCCGGAGCACGGTCTCGATGATCTCGTCGGGGTCCTTGGTGTCCAGGCAGATCGGGAAGGCGTCGACGCCGGCGAAGTGCTTGAACAGGAGCGCCTTGCCCTCCATGACCGGCATCGCCGCGGCCGGGCCGATGTCACCCAGGCCGAGCACGGCGGTGCCGTCGGACACGATCGCCACCGTGTTCTTCTTGATCGTGTAGCGGTGCGCGGATTCGGGGTTCTTGGCGATCTCCATGCACACCCGGGCGACGCCCGGCGTGTAGGCCATGGAGAGGTCCTCCACGTCGCGCACCGGCGCCAGCGGCAGCACCTCGATCTTGCCGCCCTCGTGCATGTGGAAGGTGCGGTCCTCGAACTCGAGGACCTCGATGCCCTCGATGGCCTCGACCGCGGCGCGGACCTGCTCCTGGTGGGCCTCGCTCGTGCAGTTGACGACGACGTCCTCGTCGAGCGACGCCGTCTTCACCTCGAAGCCCTGCAGCGCCGAGATGTTGGCCCCTACCTCGCCGATCGCGATCGCCAGCCGCCCGAGCATGCCGGGCTTGTTCTCCATCCGGACGCGGATGCGAACGGAGTACGCGGGGGTGGGGGTGTCTGCCATACGGGACCCGACGCTACCGCCGCCTCCGTTCGAGCACCGAAAGGGTTCGGCGCTGGCACCCGGCTCTGACGCCGGTGCTCCCCGGCGTTTCGTTCCCGGACCCGCACCAGTTCGGGTGCCGTGTCGGGAACAGAGCGCCGGGTCAGGGGCCCTCGTACTCGAAGCCCAGGTCGGGCGCCGTGACCAGCGGCCGGTAGGCGATGCCCGCTTCGGCGGCCATGGCGGCGCAGGTCCCGCCCCGGTCGACGAGCGGCATGATCAGCACCGGCGTGGCCCCGAGCTCGCGGACCACCTCGACCGCCTCGAACAGCGAGGTCCCGCGGGTCACGGTGTCCTCGGTGATGACCACGCGGTCGCCCTCCCGGAGCGGCCCCGCCAGCCGGCCGGTGACCCCGTGGTCCTTGGCCTCCTTGCGGATCGTGAAGCTCCGCAGGCGGCGGCCCTCGGTGGCCAGCACCGCGGCCACGCCGTAGGCCACCGGGTCGGCGCCGACGGTGAGGCCGCCGATCGCGGTGGCGTCGTCGGGGATGACGTGACGGGCGGCCCGCGCCATGAGCACGACCCCGTCGGGGTCGCAGGCGGTCTGCTTGGAGTCGATGAACCAGGCGCTCCTGCGCCCGGACTTCAGCGTGAAGTCCCCCCGCTTCACCGAGTGCTCGAGCAGATGCGCCACGAGCGCTGCGTGCACCTCGTCGGGGATGGGAGAACGGACGGCGTCGGGGCCGGGGGTGGGAGGAGGGACGGCGTCGGGGCCGGGGATGGGAGGACGGAGAGCGTCGGAGCCGGGCATCGGCGTCGAACCTAACGGAGCTCGACGCCGATGTTGAGCAGCGCCAGCGTCCCCGGCCCGTTCGGCGTGGGGCCCTCGGAGGTGGCGAGGAGCGTTCCCTCGCGCTCGGGGTCCCCGGCGATCCCGTCGGTCTCGTTGGTCGTGTCGGGCAGGCCGAACGCGGCGTAGGGCGCCGACGAGTACACCCGCTCGGTGTGCTCGGCGGGGAAGTAGAGCTGGGACGTGAGCACCAGGTCGCCGGGCTCGCCGGGGCGGTGCACGCGCAGGTGCACGTGGACGGCCCGACCGCGGTACCAGCCGGGGTAGATCGACGTGAACTCCACGATCCCGTCGTCGCCCGCCGTCTGGGTGCCGCGGAGGAACGTGGTGCCCTCGGCCTCGTCCTTGCCCCCGCCGCCGTCGCGGAAGGCCGAGTAGTCGCCGGTGGCGTCGGCGTGCCAGATCTCCACGAGCGCGCCCGGGATGGGCGCGCACGACGCGTCGACCACGCGGAGCCCGAGGCGCATGGGGTGCCCGGCCACGCCCTCGGTCACGTCGCGGCGGTCGAACTGCTCGTCCAACGGGAACGGGCCTGCGGTCTGCTCCCGCAGCAGGCGGCACACCGCGAGCCCGTCGAAGTCCGCAGCGGTGAGGGCGGCGAGGGGTGCCGCCCCGACCGCAGTGGTGACCGGCGCGGTCGTCGACGGCGACGAGGACGTCCCGTCCCCGGACGGCGACGACGCGTCGTCACCGCTGCACGCGACCGCGCCGGCGGTGAGGGCGACGACACCGGCGCCGAGCAGGAACCGCCGGCGGTCGGTCACGCGGGGAGCGGGTCCCATCCCGTCAGCCCGTACCGCGAGAAGTCGCCGATGAAGAAGAACTCGTGGAGCCCGTAGCCCACCGACCCGTCGCCAGCGCCGCCCTTCTGGGTGAAGCGGGCGACCTGGTCGACCAGACCGAACAGCCGCTCGACGTCGCGCTGGTAGTCGATCTCGACGCCCTGGACGACGAGCGGCCCCTGGTACATGCCGTGGCGCCAGTCGGGCTCGATCCCGTAGCCGGTCCCCAGCATCAGCCAGCAGTCCATGAGCGGGACGACCTCGATGTCCACGGCGCCGCCGGGGGCGTCGGGGAACGACAGCGTGGAGGACTCGATGCGGCGCGTCCCCGGCGTGATCACCGCGTCGTGCTCGGGGCGGCCGAGCCAGTCGGGGTCCCGCTCGGGGTCGTTCCAGATCCGGACGGCCTCCTCGAGCTCCCGCGTGCCGTCGTCGTGCTCGTTGAGGATGTAGAGGATCGAGTGGTCGTCGAACTGCATGGGCGCGTAGTTCCACATGCCCTGCATCTGGCCCTCGGTCCGGATGCCCATCGGCTCCTCCTCGCCGACCGGCCGGATGCCCCAGCTGCGGTCGCGGGTGCCCCACCACTCGTCGGGCGTGACCTCGAACGTGGTGCCGCCGCTCGAGATCGTGCCGGACCAGCGGCCGGTCTGCGCCAGGCGCATGGAGTCGAACAGCGTGCGGCCGTAGCGCCGGACGTACTGCCGGGGCTCCTCGAACGCCGGCATCGACCCGACCCAGTGCAGGTCGAACGTGATGTCGCTGAACTCGTTCGGCTCGCACACGATGCGCAGCTCGTGCAGCGGACGGATCACCTCCACCCGCAGGGGGCCGACCGAGGTGTCCATGCGGTCCCCGAGCTCGCGCGACGCCCGCACGACCCGGTGGTCGTCGCCGCTGACCACGCAGGCGAAGGCGTCCTCCACGGCGAGGTTGGGGTACTGGCCCAGGCCGAAGATCAGGAACGCGGAGCCGTCGTTGGCGTGGCAGTTGAAGTAGTAGCGGTCGTAGAAGTTGCGGTCACCGGTGGTGACGTGCCGCACGGTCTCCGCGGCCTGGTGGACGGGGTAGTCGTCCCAGGAGGACAGGGAGCCGTGGGCCGTCGGTGCGGTGAAGCCGGTCATGGCGGCGACGGTAACCGAGCGCGACGGCGCCCGGCGGGCGGTCCGCTCAGGCGGTCTCCCAGACCACCACCTCGGTACCGTCGCCCGTCGCGGTGAGCGTGGCGGCGCCGGCTCCGGCCAGGCGCACGGCGTCGCCCGTGGCGAGCTCCACGACCTCGTCGCCGGGACGGTCGAAGGTGGCGCTCCCACGCGCGACGAACACGTGGACGTGCGGCGCGACCGGCAGGTCCACCGTGGTGCCCGGGGCCAGGCGACCGACCCACATGGTCGCGTCGCGCTGGTGCAGGTGGATGGCGCCCTCGACGTCGCGCCCGGACGCCACCGCCACGAGCTCGCCCGACGCGAGCCGGTCGTTGACGTCGAGCTGCTCGTAGCCGGGCGCCACCCCACGCGTGTCGGGCAGGACCCACATCTGCAGGAAGTGGACGGGCAGGTCGGGATCGGGGTTCTGCTCGGAGTGGCGGATCCCGGTGCCGGCCGACATCCGCTGCGCCAGCCCCGGGTACAGCACGCCGTGGTTGCCCTCCGAGTCGCGGTGCTCGAGCGTCCCGTCGAGGACCCACGTCACGATCTCCATGTCGGCGTGGGCGTGGGTGCCGAACCCGGCCGCCGGGGCGACGGTGTCGTCGTTGAGCACGAGCAGCAGTCCGTGGTGGACGTTGGTCGGGTCGTAGTGCTCGGAGAAGCTGAACGAGTGCCAGCTGTCAAGCCATGCGATCCGGGTGTGGAACCGCGAGTCCGCCCGGCGGACGTCGACGGCGGGTTCCTGGGTGTCGATCGCTGCTGAGGTCACGGGTCGCTCCTGTCGTCGCGGGCCGCATCGCGGCCCTCACCCCGTACAACCGACGCGCATTCCCGGCCGGGGCCGGACACGCTGGTGATCCGTCAGTCGGCGAATCGGACCTGGCCCGAGCCGGGGACCACCTCGCCGATGACGACGGCCTGGTGGCCGTGCTCGCCCAGGACCGCCACGGCGTCGGACACGGCGTCGGCCGGCACCGCGGCCACCATGCCCACGCCCAGGTTGAACACGCGACGCATCTCGTCGGTGTCCACGTCGCCGATCCGTTGCAGCTCGCCGAAGATCCGCGGCGGCTCCCACGAGCCCGGATCGACCACGGCGTCGGCCGAGTCACCGATCACCCGGTTGAGGTTGCCGGGGAGCCCGCCGCCGGTGATGTGCGCCACCGAGTGCACCGGCACGGCGTCGAGCAGCGCCCGCACGGCCGGGGCGTAGATGACCGACGGCAGCAGCAGCTCGTCGGCCACGCTCGGTGCGTCGGGACCGTCCCACGCCGGGTCGTCGAGCGACCGGCCGGCCACGTCGAACATCAGGCGGCGGGCCAGCGTGTAGCCGTTGGAACGCAGCCCGGGCGACGGCAGCGCCACCAGCACGTCGCCGGGGGTGACGGCCTCGCCGGTCAGCATGCGGGAGCGCTCGACGACGCCGACGGCGAATCCGACCAGATCGAACTCGCCCGGCTCCATCACCCCGGCGTGCTCCGCCATCTCGCCGCCCACCAGCGCGCAACCCGCCTGCCGGCAGCCGTCGGCCACGCCGGCCACGAGCTGCTCGATGACGTCGGGATCGACCTTGCCGATCGAGATGTAGTCCAGGAAGAACAGCGGCTCTGCGCCCTGGCACACCAGGTCGTCCACGCACATGGCGACCAGGTCCAGGCCGATCGTGTCGTAGCGGCCGGTGGCCGTCGCCAGCAGCGCCTTTGTCCCCACGCCATCGGTGGTGGAGACCAGCACGGGCTCGCGGTAGGCCCCCGCGTCGAAGTTGAACAGGCCGCCGAACCCGCCGATCCCGCCGAGCACCTCGGGGCGGGACGTCGAGCGCACGTGCGGCTTGATCCGTTCGACCGCGTCCTCTCCGGCGTCGATCGAGACGCCGGCGCCGGCGTAGGTCTCACCCATCGACGGGGCCCCCGGTCGCCGCCTCCTGGCTGGGCAGCAGGCCGGCGTCGTCGAGCAGCACCGTGCCCATCTCGGACACGCCCTCCTCGTCGGCCGGCGGGACGCCGCCGTCGAGCACGGCCTTGCCGATCTCCACGGGGATCTCCACCGGGTAGGTGCCGGTCAGGCAGGCGTCGCAGAAGCCCGCGCCGGGCGCACCGATGGCCTCGACCAGGCGGTCGAGCGTCAGGTACGACAGCGTGTCGACGTTGAGGTACCGGCGGATCTCCTCGACCTCCAGGTTGGCGGCGAGCAGCTCGCCCCGGGTCCCGGTGTCCATGCCGTAGAAGCAGGGCCAGCGGTACGGAGGCGAGGACACCCGGAGGTGCACCTCCTTGGCCCCCGCCTCGCGCAGCATGCTGACCATCGCCTTGGTGGTCGTGCCCCGGACGATCGAGTCGTCGACGACGACCAGCCGGCGACCCTCGATGTTCTCCCGGAGCGGGTTGAGCTTCATGCGCACGCCGAGCGCCCGCATCTCCTGGCTCGGGGCGATGAACGTGCGGCCGATGTAGCGGTTCTTGACCAGGCCGTGGCCGAACGGGACGCCCGATCGCCGGGCGAAGCCCTCGGCCGCGGGGATGCCCGACTCGGGCACGCCCATGACCATGTCCGCGTCGACCGGGGCCTGGTCCGCGAGCTGCTCGCCCATCCGCACGCGGGCCTGGTGGACGTTGCGGTCGTAGAGCTGGGAGTCGGGCCGGGCGAAGTAGACGAACTCGAAGAGGCAGAGCTTCGGGTCGATCGCGGCCTGGTCGAACGGGCGCACCGACCGCACGCCGTCGCCGTCGATCACGACCATCTCGCCCGGGTCGAGCTCGCGCACGAAGTGGGCCCCGACCACGTCGAGCGCCGGCGTCTCGGACGCGAGCACCCAGCCCGAGTCGAGCTTGCCGAGGCACAGCGGACGGAAGCCGTGGGGATCCCGGAGGCCGATCACCCGGTGGCGATCCATGAGCACCAGCGAGAACGCGCCTTCGAAGCGCGGGAGGACGTGCTCGAGCGCCTGCACGAGCGTGTCGTCGCCGGCGCCGATGCGGTCGCACTCCTGGGCGATCACCTCGGCCATCGCGTCGGTGTCGCTGGAGACGGTGCCGGGGAGCATCCCCGCGTCGTCGACCAGCTGCGCGGTGTTGACCAGGTTGCCGTTGTGGGCGAGCGCGAACTGCACGTGGGCCACGTCGCGGAAGACCGGCTGGGAGTTCTTCCACATGCTCGACCCGGTGGTCGAGTAGCGGGTGTGGCCGATCGCCAGGTCGCCGTCGAGCACGGCGAGCGTCCGGTCGTCGAACACGTTGGAGACCAGGCCCATCTCCTTGACCACCGTCAGGTGGTCGCCGTCGGAGCTGGCGATGCCGGCGGACTCCTGACCGCGGTGCTGCAGCGCGTAGATGCCCAGGTAGGCCAGGTGCGCCACCGGCGAGCCGGGCGCGTAGACCCCGAAGATGCCGCACGCCTCCCGGGGCTTGCCGGCCTCGGGGTCGACCAGCTCTGGCTCGCCGTCACCCGGCGCAGGGGCGTTCAGGGCGCGGACCTCGTCAGGGCGGGACGCGGGGAGCACGCCTCCATGCTCTCACATCGGGGGTGACGCCGACACCGGCGCGGCCGTGGCACCTGACCCGTTCGACAGGGGAACACCGGGTCGACCGCCGGTGTTGAGGAACCTCAGGTCGTGCCGTCGAACACCCACGGCTCCCGGGCGAGGCGCTCGACCCGGAAGCGGGCTGCGATCTCCGGGGCGGTGAGCCGTTCCCCCTCCTCCGCCAGGCCAGCGGACGCCGCCAGCACGTCGAGCACGTCGGCCACCTCCTCGCCGAGCGCCAGGCGGTCCTCGAGCGTGACCGCGCCGTCCCGCTTGGCCAGGCGCCGGCCGGAGGGGCCGAGCACCAGCGGCACGTGGAGGTACGACGGCGGCGGCAGGCCGAGCAGGCGCTGCAGGAGCACCTGCCGCGGCGTGGTCTCCCAGAGGTCGTCGCCGCGGACGACCTGATCCACCCCCTGGTCCGCGTCGTCCACCACGACCGCGAGGTTGTAGGCGACCTGACCGTCGGCCCGGCGCAGGACCAGGTCGTCGACCGCAGAGGTCAGCTCCCCGAGCAACTGGTCGTGCACGGTCACCTCGACCGCACCGGCGCGCAGACGCAGCGCCGGGCGCCGACCGTCGTCCTCGAGCCGTCGCCGGGCCGGCTCGTCCAGGTCGCGGCACGTGCCCGGGTACGCGCCCTCGCTGCTCGGACCGTGTGGCGCCACCGCCGCCTCCCGGATCTCGCGCCGGGTGCAGTAGCAGGGATAGGTGAGCCCGGCGTCCTCGAGCCGCGACAGCGCGGCGTCGTAGAGGTCCCGCCGCTCCGACTGGAGGACCACGTCGCCGTCGTGGTCCAGGCCGAGCCGTTCGAGGTCCGCGACCTGGCGCTCGGCGATCGCGGCGGCTCGCGGGTCACCGGCCGAGGTGGTGAGGTCCTCGATCCGGACCAGGAACCGCCCTCCCGCCGCCCGCGCCGCGCACCACGCGAGCAGCGCGGTCCGCAGGTTGCCCAGGTGCAGGTCCGCGGACGGGCTCGGGGCGAAGCGGCCGGTCGGCACCTACTGGAGCACCACCGTGAAGGGCACCGTGATCGTCAGGTACTGGCCGCTGTTGGGACCGACGGCGACGAGCTGGTCGTAGTAGCCCAGACCCAGACGGCCGGGGCTGCTGAGCTGCGGCTGCACGGTGCCGGCATAGCAGTAGTAGCCGTCGCGCCCGACCGTGGCCTCGCAACCGGGCAGCGCGACCTCCACCGGTTCGCTCCACGGCCCCTGCGGCTCGGTGGCGACGCGGACGAGGATCCGGTCGGTGAACCCCGGCCACGGGCTGTACGCCATGACGTAGACGCCGTGGACCTCGTCGCGCGCCACCGTCAGCGACGCGACCGGCGCCTGCGGGTCCTCACCACCCGACGACCCGGCGATCACCGGTGCTGCGGCCGACTCGCTCGCCACCCAGGTCGAGCCGTTCCAGAACGTCCAGGCGCTGCGGCTGCCGGCGGACGCCACGGCGACGCGGCCGACCGTGCACGGACCGAACTGGTTCGGCCACTCGACGCCCGGACCGTCGGGCGGCGACTCGCAGTCGTAGCCGTAGACGTACGTGCCGTCGGTGGTGGCCGCGGTCCCGTACTCGTGGCCGACCCCGAAGAGCTCGTGGGTGACCACGGTGCCGACGATCGGCTGACCGGCCGGCGGCGACGCCGGGTCGTAGGTCCATCGGACGAGCGCCACCCCGCGCGGGGCGATCTCGAGCGGCTCGTCGCCCAGGCACACGTTGCCGAAGAAGGCGGTCACGACGTCGCGCGGTCCGGTGCCGTCCGTGCGGACCGCCGACAGCGGCCACATGGCCCGCGTGGGCTTGTCGGGGGGACACGTCCAGTCGGACCCCTGGGGCGACGCGAACCGCACCGGCGCGCCGCCCACGACCGCGTCCTGGGTGACGGTCGTGGCGCCGGCGGGCGCCCAGGCCGCGGTGTTGTTGACGAAGTACCGGAGGTTGCCGTTGCGATCGAGCTGGCTGCTGTCGCCGAACAGCCACAGGACCGAGCCGTCCCGCAGCGGCACGCTGACGCCCGCATCGCGGTCGATGCCGGCCAGCGGGTGCGACGCCGGGGGACCGACCGGGGTCGGCGGTCCGGACGGCGCGCCCGAGGTGCCCACGCCGAGCACACCGAGCACGACCGTCCCGCACGGCCACGAGCGGTCGCCCGAGGTGACCTGCCCGGCGCCGACGGAGGGCGCGTCGACCGCGGTGACGCACACCCGGTGCGCACCGAGGTCCAGCCCGCCGATCGTCGTGTCGTAGGTGCCGGCGGTCGTGGAGAGCACGTGGGGCGTGCCGTCCACCTCCACTCGGACGGTGAGCGGCCCGGACGTGTCGGGGTCGACCGCCGTGCCCTGGACCCGCACGCCGGTCGTGCCCACCGGGGTGATCGACGTGACGGACCCCGCGGGCCGGTGATCCGGGAGCGGCGCCGGCACGACGACCGTGCGGCACCCGAGCCAGGTCGGGCTGCCGGCGCCGACGTTGGAGGCGATGACGCACACCTGGTGGGAGCCGACCGGGGCCGGGAACCCGTACGAGAACCCGTGCGCGGTGCCGAGCCCGTGCGAGGCGAGGTCGGGTCGCTGACGATCGGCCCGCTCCACCAGCACCGGGGACCCGTTCAGGAGGACGCCCACGTCGATCGGGGCCGAGGTCTCGGGATCCATGGCCCAGCCGTCCACCTGGATCCGCCCGTCGGGGCTGCCGGCCAGCCACTCGATCGCCCCGAACGGGTCGAGCGAGGGGACGACCACGGTCGTGCAGCCCAGCGCCCGGGCGCGGTCGCCGGGCCCCACGTTGTCGGCCCACACGCAGACCTGGTGCGGCCCGGGGCCGAGCCCGGTGAACAAGACGTCGAAGCCGTGCCACGGGCCGAGGTGCGGGAGCGCGGCGCCGATGTCGGGCCGGTCGCGGTCGGCCAGCGCCTTCACCTGCCGCTGCTCCGACGACACGGTGACCTCGATCGGTGCCGTCGTGTCGGGATCGGCGACCCAGCCGACCGCACGGAAGCCGCCCTGGACGGGGATGACGCCGTCGAGGTGACCGAACGGCGCGGTGCCGGTGGGGTCGGGTTCGTCGGGACCCAGGCAGGCGGTCAACGCCACGGCGGCGAACGCGAGCAGCACGACGGAGGTCCACCTCGTCATCGTCGGCACGCGCATGTCGACACCCTTCTCGTCCAACGGTCGTGCGCCCGTGGGCGTCACTCCCTCGCCGACCGCCTCCGCGAGGGACGGGCCGCCGGATCTCCCGTCGTCCACGCTATCGGCGGCCCCGCACAGTCCGGACGCGCCGGGCCGCGTCGGGTGGCTGGCGGCTGACTCGCCACGACGGGGCGCGCAGGACGCCCGGGCGGCTCAGCCCTGGGTGGTGCCGCCGCCGATGGCGTCGGGCAGGCGGTCGCGCCACGCGGCGGTCAGCGCCGAGAGCCCCAGATCCACCAGGTCCTTGACCACGAACCGGTCGCCGACCGCGGCGCCGATGCGCGAGTGGGGCACGCCGTGGGCCTCGAGCACGTCGAGCACGGCGCGGACCTGGTCGGCGGCCACGCACAGCACCGCGCGGCCCGCGGACTCGGAGAACAGGTCCACGTGGTCCGCGATCCGCGCCGCGTTCACTCCCACGCCCGATGCGACCGCCATCTCGGCCAGCGCGACGCCCAGGCCGCCGCCCGAGACGTCGTGCGCCCCGAGCACCAGATGGGCACCGACGAGCTCCCGCACCACGCCGGCGACGGCGGCGACCGCGTCGAGGTCGACCGCGGGGAGCGAACCCCGGCCCCGGTGGCCACGGCGTGCGGCCCACTGCGAGCCCGACAGCTCCCGGACCGTCTCGCCCACGAGGATCAGACGGCCGCCGTCGACGAGCACCGGCCCGGGCGGGCGGCGATCGAGGCGGTCGAGGAGCCCGAGCACGCCCACGACGGGGGTGGGGTCGATGTCGGCGCCCCGGCTCTCGTTGTAGAGGCTGACATTGCCGCCGATGCACGGCACGCCGAACGCCCGCAGGCCCTCGGACAGCCCGTCGACCGACTCGGAGAACTGCCACATGACCTCGGGGTGCTCCGGGTTGCCGAAGTTCATGCAGTTGACCATGGCGATCGGGCGCGCCCCCACGACCGCCAGGTTCATCACCGACTCGCACATGGTCATGACCGAACCGACACGCGGGTCCACCGCGCACCAGAGGTGGTTGCCGTCGGTGGTCAGCGCCATGGCCCGTCCCGTGTCGTCGCCGGTCGTCGGGTGCTTGAGGCGCAGGACCGCGGCGTCACCACCGGGCCCGACGACCGTGTTGAGGAACAGCATGTGGTCGTACTGGGACCACACCCAGGACGTGTCGACCAGCAGCTCGAGCAGGTCCGCGCCGACGTCCGCGGGCGCGGGCAGCGAGGCGGCGCCATCCGCGCGCCGGACGTCCAGGCCGGCGGGCGGCGCCATGGGCCGGTCGTAGAGCGGCGCGTCCTCCTCGAGCGACTTGGCGGGCACGTCGGCCAGCACCTCGTCGCCGCCGTCGCTCACGATGCGCAGGCGTCCACTGCCGGTGACCTCGCCGATGACCGTGGCCCGCACCTCCCAGCGCGCCGCGATCGACAGCACCTCGTCGAGCTTGGACGGCTCGACGATCGCCAGCATCCGCTCCTGCGACTCCGAGGTCATCACCTCGAACGCCGCCATGTGCGGCTCACGACGGGGGACGGCGTCCACGTCCACGTCCATGCCCGCGCCGCCCTTGGCCGCGGTCTCGGACGTGGCGCAGGTGATCCCCGCGCCGCCCAGGTCCTGCACGCCGACGGCGAGGTCGCGGTCGAGCAGCTCCAGGCAGGCCTCGATCAGGCGCTTCTCCTCGAACGGGTCGCCGACCTGCACGCTCGGTCGCTTGTCCGCGTCGGCCTCGTCGTCGCCGAAGCCCGCGCTGGCGAGCACCGACACGCCGCCGATGCCGTCGCGCCCGGTGCTCGACCCCAGCAGCACCGCCAGGTTGCCGACGCCCTCGGCCCGCCCGAGCACCAGGCGCTCGGTGGGCATGAGGCCCAGGCACAGCACGTTGACGAGCGGGTTGCCCTGGTAGGTCTCGTCGAACACGGTCTCGCCGCCCACGGTCGGCACGCCGACGGAGTTGCCGTAGCCGGACACGCCCGACACGACGCCCTCGGCGATCCAGCGCGACCTGGCGTCGTCGAGCGGGCCGAACCGCAGCGGGTCCATCACCGCGATCGGGCGGGCGCCCATGGAGAAGATGTCGCGCAGGATGCCGCCCACGCCGGTGGCCGCACCCTGGTACGGCTCGATGGCGGACGGGTGGTTGTGGCTCTCGATCCGCAGCGCGGCGGCGATGCCGTCGCCGACGTCCACCACGCCGGCACCTTCGCCGGGTCCCACCAGCACCCACGGGGCCTCGGTCGGGAAGCGGCGGAGGTGGATCCGCGAGCTCTTGTAGGAGCAGTGCTCGGACCACATGACCGAGTACATCGCCAGCTCGAGGTGGTTCGGCTCGCGTCCGAGGATCTCGCGGATGCGCTCCAGCTCGTCGTCGGTCAGCCCGAGCGCCCGGTGCACGGGCTCCTCGGCCGTCGACGTCCCGCCCGGGGCGGGATCGGTGGGCGTCACGTCAGCGGCGGTCTGGTCGGGCGCGGCCATGGCCGCAACCTACCCGCCGCCGCATTCGGGCCCCGAACCACGCTGAACGGCGGTTCGAGCAATTCCGAATATCAGAACCCTGAACAACGCTCGCTCATCGACCAATGGTCACCGACGGAATGGCACGATGGCGAATTGAACTCCGGGCCGACAGGGTGTGGAATTCCTCTCCATGGCAACATCCACGAAGTCGAAGAAGCGCGTGGTCACCGACGAGCACAAGGCCGCAATGGCGGCCGGACGGACCGAGGCACGCGCGGTGAAGAACTACCTCGATGCACTCGAGGTCACCCGTCCAAAGCGGGGTCGCAAGCGCACTCCCGATTCCATCAATCAGCGTCTGGTGAAGATCGCAGCGGAGCTCGACACCGCGACCGACCCGATGAAGCGCTTGTCGCTGACGCAGGAGCGGATCGATCTGGAGAGGGAGCTCGAGACGCTGGAGTCCAAGGTCGACATCGACCTGCCGGCGCTGGAGAAGGCGTTCATCGGCGCCGCAGCGTCCTACAGCGCACGCAAGGGGATCACCTACGCCGCATGGCGCGAGGTCGGCGTCCCCGCAGCGACGCTCAAGGCCGCCGGCATCTCCCGGGCCTCCTGACGCCGCCCGCCCCGGGTCGCGTTCAGCGGCTTGGGGCGAGGCCCGCGCCGGCGGACACCAGCACGGAGCCCAGCAGGACGCGCCCGTCGGTGGAGCCCAGCAGCGCGTTCGCCGCCCGTTCCGGATGCGGCATGAGCCCGACGACGTTGCGGCCCTCGTTGCAGATCCCGGCGATGTCGTCGACGGACCCGTTGGGGTTCTCGACGTAGCGCAACACGATGCGATCCTCGGACCGCAGCTCGTCGAGCGTCTCGGGCGAGCAGGTGTAGTTGCCCTCGAAGTGGTTGATCGGGATGCACAGGACCTGACCCACGGTCGCCTCGCACGTGAGCACGCTGTTCGTCGTCACGACCGTGAGGTCCACCGACTCGCAACGGAACTTCAGGCCGGCGTTCTTCTGCAGCGCCCCGGGCAGCAGGTGTGCCTCGGTGAGCACCTGGAAGCCGTTGCAGATCCCGACGACCGGGCCCCCGCCCCGTGCGAAGTCCTGCACGGCCCCCATGATCGGCGAGAAGCGGGCGATGGCGCCGGGCCGCAGGTAGTCGCCGTGGGCGAACCCGCCGGCGACGACGACGGCGTCGAATCCGACGAGGCGGTCGTGGTCGTGGAAGACCACCTCGGCGTCGCCGCCGAGGGACCGCACGGCCTCCACGACGTCCATCTCGCAGTTGGTGCCGGGGAACGTGACGACGGCGACGTTCACGGCCACGGTCAGGCTCCGGTCGTCGCAGGCTCGGCGATCGTCACGAACGAGTCCTCGATCACCGGGTTGGACAGGAACCGGTGGCACAGGTCGTCGACCTCCGCGGCGGCGGCGTCACGATCGGTGGCATCCACCTGGAAGCGGATGGACTTGCCCACCGACACCCCGCTCACACCATCGAACCCGAGCGCCGGCAGGGCCCGCTCGATCGTGGCGCCCTGCGGATCCGCGATGCCGGGCCGAAGGCGCACCTCAACGGTCACGTCGAAGATCATGGGACCAACTCTCCCACACCGGCGGCCGCGGCCCCGACCCACCGGCGCGTGGCATGCACCACCGCTCCGGACCGGCGGGGCGGACCGTCAACCCGGCCAGTCGTCGAGCGACCGGCCGCAGATGCGCTCATAGGCCTGGCGGTAGCGGGTCGCCGTGGCCTCGATCACCTCGGCCGGCAGCGGCGGTGGCGGTGGCGTCTTGGGCCAGTCGAGCGTCTCCAGGAAGTCGCGCACCGGCTGCTTGTCGAACCCCTGCGGGGTGGCGCCCGGCGTCCAGTCCTCGGCGGCCCAGTAGCGGGAGGAGTCGGGGGTCAGGACCTCGTCCGCCAGCACGAGCCGGGGCACGCCGTCGTCGTCCGCGATCCAGCCCAGCTCGAACTTGGTGTCGGCGAGCAGGAAGCCGGCGGCCTCGGACCGCTCGGTCGCGCGACGGAAGATCGCCAGGCTCGCCTCCCGGGCCTGCTCGGCCACGTCGCCGCCGAGGATCTCGACCGCCCGGTCGAACGTGATGTTCTCGTCGTGGTCCCCCACCGCGGCCTTGGTCGACGGCGTGAAGATCGGCTCTGGCAGCCGGTCCGCCTCGACCAGCCCAGCGGGTGCCGGCATGCCGTGGATGGTCCCGCGGTCGCGGTACTCCTTCCATGCGGAGCCCGCCACGTAGCCGCGCACGATGCACTCGACCGGGAGCATGTCCGCCCGGCGGCACAGCATGACCCGACCGGCGAGCTCGTCCAGCCGGCAGCCCTCGGGCAGGTCCGCGAGGTCGGTCGAGATCAGGTGGTTGCCGATCACGTCGGCCACCGCCTCGAACCAGTGCGCGGACATGGCCGTGAGCACGCGACCCTTGTCGGGCACGGGTTCGTCCATGACCACGTCGAACGCGCTGATGCGGTCCGAGGCGACCATCAGCAGCCGCCCGTCCCCTGCGTCGTAGAGGTCGCGGACCTTGCCGCGGTGCACGTGGGTCAGCGGGATCGCGGCGGGGCCGCCGGTCGTCGGCGGCGTCACAGGACCGGTGCGCCCTCGTAGGCGGCGGCGTCGGGGTACCGCTTGGCCAGCTCCCCCACCCGGTCGACGAACGTCCGGGCCTGCGTCCCGGCGTTGCCCACGTAGGACGCCGGATCTCCGAGCGCCTCGCGGAGGGCTGCGGCGTCCAGGCCGAGCCGTGGATCGGCGGCGAGTCGCTCGACCAGGTCGTTGTCGTCCCGGCCGGACTCCCGCATGTCGAGCGCCACGGCGACCGCGTGCTCCTTGATCACCTCGTGCGCTGTCTCCCGGCCGACGCCGGCCCGCACCGCCGCCATCAGCACCTTGGTCGTGCCGAGGAACGGCAGGTAGCGCCGCAGCTCACGGTCGATCACCGCCGGGAACGCCCCGAAGCCGTCCAGCACGTCGATCAGCGTCTGGAACGCCCCGTCGGTCGCGAAGAACGCGTCGGGCAGCAGCACCCGCCGCACCACCGAGCAGGACACGTCGCCCTCGTTCCACTGCTCGCCGGCGAGCCCGGCCGCCATCGAGAGGTGGCCGTCCAGGATCACCCGGAACCCGTTGATGCGCTCGCAGCTGCGGGCGTTCATCTTGTGCGGCATGGCCGACGAGCCCACCTGGCCGGGGCGGAAGCCCTCGGTGACGAGCTCGTTGCCGGCCATGAGGCGCAGCGTCATGGCCAGCGAGGACGGACCGGCGACGAGCTGCACCAGGGCCGAGACCACGTCCAGGTCCAGGGACCGCGGATACACCTGGCCCACGTTCGACATCGTGTGGTCGAAGCCCAGGTGGCCGGCGACGGCGCGCTCGAGCTCGTCCAGGCGGTCGGGATCGCCGTCGAGCAGCTCCAGCTGGTCGAGCTGCGTGCCCACCGGGCCCTTCAGACCGCGGAGCGGGTAGCGCTCGATCAGATCCTCCAGCCGCTCGACGGCCAGCAGCAGCTCCTCGCCGGCGTTCGCGAACCGCTTCCCGAGCGTGGTGGCCTGCGCAGCCACGTTGTGGCTGCGACCCACGATGACCGTGTCCGCGTGCTCCAGGGCCAGATCCGCCAGCCGCACCAGGGCCGCCACCGACCGGTCCCGCACGATCTCCAGACCCGTGCGCACCTGGAGCTGCTCGACGTTCTCCGTGAGGTCGCGGCTGGTCATCCCCTTGTGGGCGTGCTCCTGGCCCGCGAGCTCCGAGAACTCCTCGATGCGGGCCTTCACGTCGTGGCGCGTGACGCGCTCCCGGGCCGCGATCGAGTCCAGGTCGACCTCGTCGACCACGGACTCGTAGGCCTCGATCGCCTCCTCCGGCACGTCGATGCCGAGCGACCGCTGGGCCCGCATCACGGCGATCCACAAGCGGCGCTCCAGGACGATCTTGTGCTCCGCGGACCACAGCTCCGCCATCTCGGGGCTCGCGTAGCGGCTGGCCAGGACGTTGGGGACGCTCACCCGTCCATCATCCCCCACCGGGCGGCCTCGGGAACAACGCCATCCGGCGGCTCGGGGCCGACGCGCGCCCGGGTTCAAGGTCGGAGCCGATCACGCCGATCCTCCAGGGTGCCCCCGGGTTCCGGGGCCGGCCAACGATCGGCCGCCGAGCTCACGAACCGCCGCGCCGAGACGTCGGCCGAACAGAGAGGTCCCCGCGTGTCCGACTCCTGCGTGAAGCACCCGATGGCCGTCGCCGAGTTCGCGTGCGGCACCTGCGGTCATGACTTCTGCCCCGAGTGCGTGGTGTTCCCGTTCGGACTCTCCAAGCCGCCCATGTGCATCACCTGCGCGCTCGAGAAGGGTGGCATCAGCCGCCGGGAGACCGGCCGCCCCAAGCTCAACCGACGCCAGATCCGACAGCGTCTCAAGGCCCGCAGCCAGACGACGGTCACCCGCTCCGAGATCCGCAGCTCCGGCATCGGCCACGTCGCCGAGCCGCTGCCGTCGGAGGAGGACCAGCAGTCCGCCCGCTGGCTGGAGGGCGAGCGCGACGCCGAGGAGTTCCCGGGCGGCTGGAAGCAGGTGTTCTGACCGACCGCCTAGAGGTCCAGCCCGGCGTCCTGGTCCAGGGCGTGGCGCTCGAGACCCTGCTGGTGCTCCGACAGCCGCAGCGCGAGCTCGTCGTCGGCCATCGCCAGCATGCGCACGGCCAGCAGACCCGCGTTCGCGGCGCCGCCGATCGCCATCGTCGCCACCGGCACACCCGAGGGCATCTGCACGATCGAGTGCAGCGAGTCCACGCCACCGAGATGGCGCGTCGGCACCGGGACGCCGATGACGGGCAGCACGGTCAGCGACGCCACCATCCCGGGCAGGTGGGCCGCCCCGCCCGCGCCGGCGATGATCACCTGCAGGCCGCGGTCGCGGGCCGTCCGTGCGTACTCCACCATCCGCAGCGGGCTCCGGTGCGCGGACACGACCCGCACCTCGTGCGGGACGCTGAACTCCGACAACACGTCGGCCGCGGGCCGCATGGTCTCCAGGTCCGAGGCGGACCCCATGATCACGCCCACCAGCGGGGCCGGACCGATGTCGCTGCTCACGGTGCTGATCCTTCCAGAGCGGGATCCTCGGGTGCGGCCGTGCGCACGGGCACCCCGGCCAGCACATCGGCGGCCACCCCGGCGCGACGACGTGCGGTGCGGACGTCGCCGGCCACGACCGTGACGTGGCCGACCTTGCGACCCGATCGCGGCGTCTTGCCGTAGAGGTGCACGTGGGCGCCCGGCTCGGCCGCCAGCGCCGCCGCCTGGCGGTCCCGGGGCTCGTGCTCGCCGTCCCCGACGACGTTGACCATGGCGGCCGCGGCGACGCAGTCGGTGGGCCCGAGTGGCCAGTCCAGGACGGCGCGCAGGTGCTGCGCGAACTGCGACGTGGCGCTCGCCTCGATCGTCATGTGCCCGGAGTTGTGGACGCGAGGCGCGATCTCGTTGACCAGGACCTCGGGGCCGTGGTCGCCGCGGACCACGAAGAGCTCGACCGCGATCACGCCCGTCGCCCCCACTTCCTCCGCCACGCGCTCCCCGACCGCACGGGCCCGCGCCGCCAGGTCGTCGTCGACGGGCGCCGGCAGCAGGACCTCGTCGCACATGCCGTCGACCTGGACGGTCTCGACCACGGGCCAGGCCGCCACCTCGCCCGACGGCCGTCGCGCCGCCAGGACCGCCAGCTCCACCACGAGGTCCAGCCGCGGCTCGAGCACGAGCGGCGCCCCCGCCCAGTCGCGCACGAACGGCCCGACCTCGTCGGCCGCGAGCATCCAGACGCCGCGGCCGTCGTAGCCACCCCGGCTCGCCTTCACGACCGCCCGACCGCCGTGGTCGGCCGCGAAGGCCACGGCCGCGTCGACGTCGTCGGGGCCGCCGTCGAGCACCAGGAAGTCGGGCACCGGGATGCCGGCGGCGGCGAACCGCCGCCGCTGGTGCGCCTTGTCGGAGTACCGCAGCGTCGCCACCGACGGCCGGACGGCGACGCCGTCGGCCTCGAGCGCGAGCAGCAGGTCGTGGTCGACGTTCTCGTGGTCGAACGTCAGGACGTCGACCGAGGCGGCGAAGTCGCGCAGCGCGTCCGGGTCGTCGACGTCGGCCACGACGGTGTCGACCACGACGTCCCCGGCACCTTCGTCGGCCGGTCCGGCGAGCACGCGCACGTGGATGCCCATCGGGGTGGCGGCCTCGGCCAGCATCCGGGCCAGCTGGCCGCCGCCCACGATGCCCACCACGGGTCCGGTGACGGCCGCAGCCCGGTCGGCGCCGCTCACGGGACCGACTGGGACGCGGCGAGCGCGATGTCGGTCCGGTGGTGCATGCCCGGCCACGACAGGCGGCCGACGGCGTCGTAGGCCCGCTCCCGCGCCTGGGCGAGCGTGGCGGCCCGACCGCACACGTCGAGGACCCGCCCGCCGGCGGTGAGGAGGTGGCCCTCGCCGTCCGCAGCGACCCCCGCCGCGTAGACCTGGACGCCGGGCAGCCCCTCGACCTCGTCGAGCCCGTGGATGACGTCGCCGGTGCGAGGCGAGGCCGGGTAGCCCTCGCTGGCGCAGATCACGGTCACGTGGGCCTCGTCCGACACCGTCGGCGTCGAGCGGATGCGGCCCTCCGCGGCCTCGGCCAGCAGCTGGGTGAGGTCGCTGGTGAGCCGGGGCACGACGACCTGGCACTCGGGGTCACCGAAGCGGACGTTGTACTCGATCAGCTTGGGGCCCTCCGCGGTGAACATCAGCCCGGCGTACAGCACGCCCCGGTAGTCGATGCCACGGGAGCGCAGCGCTGCGAGCGTGGGGTCGATGAATCGGTCCATCACCGTGCCCAGCACGTCGTCGTCCACCGACGGGACCGGCGAGTAGGCGCCCATGCCCCCGGTGTTGGGACCGGCGTCGCCGTCCTCGGCGCGCTTGAAGTCCTGCGCCGGTGGGAGGAGCACCGCGTCGGTGCCGTCGCACACCGCGAGCACCGACAGCTCGGGCCCGACCAGGCCCTCCTCGATCACGAGCGTCCGACCGGCGTCGCCGAAGGAGGCGCCCGACAAGTAGTCGCCGACGGCGTTGCGGGCCTCGGACAGCGACTCGGTGACCAGCACGCCCTTGCCCGCCGCGAGCCCGTCCGTCTTGACCACGAACGGCGGCGTGAGCGTGTCGAGCATGGCGTGGGCGGGCTCGACGGCGTCGAACGTGCCGTGGCGGGCGGTCGGAACGCCGGCCGCGGCGACGAGCTCCTTCATCCACGCCTTGGACCCCTCGAGCCGGGCCCCGTCCGCGCCGGGGCCGAACACCAGACGCCCCTGCGCCCGCAGGCGATCGGCGAGTCCGGCCACCAGGGGCACCTCGGGCCCGACGACGAACAGGTCGGCCTCGATCTCCTCCGGTGGGTCGTCGACGCTGCCGGGGATGCCCGGGTTGCCCGGGGTCACGACGACCTCCGCGCTCCGTCCCAGGACGTCCGCCAGCGCGTGCTCCCGTCCTCCGCTGCCGACGACGCACACCTTCACCGAGCGGTCACCTCCACCCGCCCCGTTCTAGCCGACCGTCCGCACGAGCAACTTCCCGCCGCCGCTCGCGAGGAGCCGGCCGTCCTCGGACCAGGCCTCGGCGGTGAAGCCGGCGGTCCCGGCCGCCGCCACCGGCGTGTGGCCCCGTCCGAGGATCCACTCGGAGTCCGACGACGGGCGGTGGAAGGTGCAGTGCAGGTCGACGTTCGGGGCGATCCAGTCGATCGGCGGCTCGTGGGCCCGCGCCATGGACGGGAACGAGTAGAGGTCGAGGGCGACCGCCACCCGTCCGGCGTCCACGAACGGGTCCTCGAACGTGGCGGTCGGCTGGAACCTGAGCCAGTCGCCGGCGACGGCCGGACCGGCGCTCCGGTGGTCCCAGTCCTCGATCCAGTCGATCGGCCGCGTCTCGAAGTTGCGCCAGAACGGGAAGTCGGGCGGCGGCGGGCCCTCCACGGTGCGGCTGGCCACCCGCTCCTCGATCGTCGGGTACGTGAGCGGCGCCGCGGCGGGGCGCTCGCCGGCGTCGTCGTGTTCCGGGCCGGGACCCCGGTCCACGGCCCACACGTGGCCCTCCACCACGCGGTTACCGCCCTGGTCGAGCTCGACGGCCAGGCACTCGGCCGCACGCGTTCGGCGGACGCTGCGGACCCGCACCTCGGCGGGGCCGGCGACCGCGCCGCGGACGAGCTGCAGCGAGAGCGCGGCGGGCTCGGCCAGCTCGGTGGACTCGCCCGCGGCCCGTAGGACGACGGCGGCGACGTAGCCGCCGTTCAACGTCCAGATCCGCCAGTCGTCGGACAGGTCGATGCCGAAGCGGCGGATGCGCTCACCGTCCGCCGCGCCGTGCTCATGCGCCGTGCCGTCGAGGACGGTCAGCGCCGTGTCGGTCCCGAGGTCGCCCACGGACCGCTCAGCTCGAGAACAGGACGTGCTGGTCGCGGCCCGGGCCCGTGCCCACGACGCGGATCGGCACGCCGATCTGCTCCTGCAGGAACTCCAGGTACGTGACCGCGTTCGGCGGGAGGTCGTGGCGCTCGCGGACCTCGGTGAGGTCCTTCTGCCAACCAGGGAGCTCCTCGTAGATCGGCGTCGCGGCGTGGAGGTCGGACTGGTGGTACGGCAGGTGGTCGTGGCGGACGCCGTCCACGTCGTAGGCGACGCAGACCTTGATCGTCTCGAAGCTGTCGAAGATGTCGAGCTTGGTGATCGCCACCTCGGACAGCGAGTTCAGCCGGACCGCATGGCGCAGCATGACCGCGTCGAACCAGCCGGGTCGGCGGCGACGCTTGGTGTTCACGCCGTACTCGTGGCCCAGGTCCACGATCCGGTCGCCGGTCTCGTCGAACAGCTCGGTCGGCATCGGACCCGACCCGACGCGGGTGACGTAGGCCTTGGCGATGCCGATGACCCGGTCGATGTAGCGGGGGCCGACGCCGGCGCCCACGCAGGCGCCGCCGGCGATCGGGTTCGACGAGGTGACGAACGGGTACGTGCCGTGGTCGAGGTCGAGGAACGTGGCCTGGGCGCCCTCGAACAGCACGTGCTCGCCCCGCTCCAAGGACTCGTGCACGAACGTGACCGTGTCGGCGACGTACGGGGCGACCCGCGGCGCCACCTCGGTGAGGTAGCGGTCCGCGAGCTCGTCGGGATCGAAGCCCAGGCGGTTGTAGATCTTGGCCAGGACCAGGTTCTTCTCGGCCAGGACCGCCTCGAGCTTCTCCCGGAAGATGTCGGCGTCCAGCAGGTCCTGCACTCGCAGACCGACCCGCGACGCCTTGTCCGCGTACGCCGGGCCGATGCCCCGCTTGGTGGTGCCGAGCTTGTTCTTGCCCAGGTGCCGCTCGATCAGGCGGTCGAGCTCCTGGTGGTACGGGAGGATCAGGTGCGCGTTGCCCGAGACCCTGAGCCGCGAGCAGTCCACGCCGCGGGACTCCAGCGTGTCGATCTCGCTCAGCATGACCACCGGGTCCACGACGACGCCGTTGCCGATCACCGGCGTGATGTGGTCGTAGAGCACTCCCGACGGGATCAGCTGGAGTGCGAAGGACTCGCCGTCCACCACGAGGGTGTGGCCGGCGTTGTGGCCACCCTGGTAGCGGACGACCGCATGCATCTCCTTGGCGACGAGGTCGGTGAGCTTGCCCTTCCCCTCGTCGCCCCACTGGGTGCCCACCACAACGGTCGCCGGCACTCGAACTCTCCTCTGTCGGGGAACGTCAGAGACTACTGCCGGGGCGAGGGCGTGTCCGCACGACCGGGGAGCGCGCTCACGTGTAGGCGAGCCGACGCTTCAGCTTCAACCACGGCCGTTCCCACAGGACCCAGCTGAGTCGAGCCAGCCCGTAGCTCAGGAGCCCGACGACCAGGATCTGGAACACCGCGTCGACGATCTGCACGTTCGATGGCTTGATCCGCTCCACGTTCTGGGCCAGCGGCACGGAGAAGACGTAGATCGCGTACGAGTAGGTCCCGAGGTGCCCCAGGAATCGGCTGTGCAACCAGGCCGTGGGCCGCGGCGCGAGGACGTCACCGCGTGCAGCCAGCACGATGCCCAGATAGGCCGCCGACAGCACGGTGATCCCGCCGTACAGCGCGACCGGCAACGGCATCAGGATCAGGGCGACGACCAACCACCATCGCCGACCGATCCACTGGATGGCGGGCCGCCAGCGAGCAGCGAGCTCGGGAGATCGCACCACCACCGCTCCGGCCGCTCCCAGAGCAAGTCCGTCGAGGCGACAGAAGGTGAAGTAGTAGGCGAAGTCCTCGCTGACGGTCGCGTAGCCGACGGCACGGACGACCACGCTGACCACGACGACCGCCATGCACGCGCGCAGGAGCAGACGCTTCGGCGCTCTGAGGACCACCAACGGCCACAGCAGGTAGAACTGCTCCTCGATCGAGAGCGACCAGAGATGGCCCAGGCCGGCGAACGCCCGCTCACCCCAGAACGCTTCCAGGTTGTTCACCTGATACAGCCAGCCCCACCACTGGTTGTCCACGAGCTCCTGGGCTTGGCCGAAGCTCATGCTGTCCTGGATCCCGAAGTGGAGGAACACGTTGGCCGCCACGACGAACGTGGCGAGGACGAGGTAGTAGAGCGGGAAGATCCGAACCGCCCGGCGCCCGTAGAACAGGCGGAAGTAGTCCGAGCGGTCGCGCGTGCGCAGCAAGATGGTCGTGATCAGGAAACCCGACAGCACGAAGAAGAGGTCCACTCCGCTCTGGAGCAACAGACCGCCGAGCGCAGGCTGGCCGGCGTGGTACAGGAGCACCATCAGCACCGCGAGCCCGCGAACTCCGTCGAGCGAGCCGATCCGCTCGACCGCCGCGCCATCTACCTCGGTTCGCAAGACGATCCCTTCCCCCAGCTGCGCGAGTTCGACGCTCAGCGCGCAGGGCCGTCCGAGGCAGCCGTTGCCCGCACCCCGTCACCGACCAGCCAGTCGGGGATCCGACGTCGATCGAGCCAACGTCGCGGGCGGCCCTCGGCGAACCATCTGGCGGTCAGCGTCGCTGCGAACGGGAAGCACGGCCAGAAGAACCGCGGCGAGAGATCGGCGGTGATCAGGATCCAGCCGAGGAGGGCCAGGCCACCGATCACACCGGCGACAGCAGGGTCGGCGCACGCGGCGAGCACTCCCACGTCACGTGACCGACGGCGGACCCACAGCGCCGATGGGACGAGCAGCGGCGCCAAGCCGAGTGCGAGCACGACGAGGCCGGTCGGGTTGAGGTTGAACGCCAGCAGACTGAGATCCACGCCCGTGGGCCACGACGCGTCAGGGTCGGGCCCGAACGCCGGTCGGGCCACGAGCGCGGCGACCGCTGCGGTGGACGCCACGGCGACCGGAAGGTACCGCCGAACGGCAGCGCCGACGCCGGCTCGCTCGGGTCGCTCGAGCGCGAGCGCCGCCCACAGCGCGGGGAGCGCCAGCACGACCGTCTCCTTGGCGAGCACTCCGACGCCGATCACCGCAGCGGCCCACCACCACCTCCGCAGGCTCATGAGCAGCCACGCCAGCGCGACGGCCGCGAAGGGGGCGGACTCGATAAGCACGCCGGAGCCGAAGGCCAATGTGACCCAGTTGACGACCACGAGCGAGCCGGCGGCGAGCGCCACCCTCGGACTCGCCCCCTGGACCGCGAGCGCGGCGAGGACCAGCCAGATGCCGGCCACCATCAGCACGGTGTTGACCAGCGCCAGCGACAACGCGTCCTCGAACGGCAGCCAGCTCGCGATCAGCGGCACGAGCGCACGATCCGTGAACGGGCGGTAGAAGCACTCCACCTGGAGGTCGCGCTCGCCCCGGAACCAGTCGATCATCGACAGGTACTGCTGGTCGTCGATCGGCGACGGCGAGATCGTCCGTCCGCTCGACGTGGTGAAGGGACGGATGCGCTCGTGGCACCCAGCGGAGATGGTCCGATCGAGCTCGGCCGGAGCGCGTTGGATCGGGACACCCGTCCAGTCGTACCTGGCGAACTGCACGGATCCGAGCAGCAACGCGACTGCGGTCAGCACGAGGCCGATCCGGACGAACTTCACTCGATCCACTCGTGGCCGCTCCACGGGCGAGGACATGTCGCCTCCCGCCCGGAGACGTGACAGCAACATCCACCTCTCCCTCTCCGAGGTAGGACCCTAGAGCAGCGACGATTCAAGGGGCAACGCGCGATCGCCCACCCCAGCGGGGCGGGCGATCGAGGTGTGCCCGGTCGTGGGCGGGATCAGGCTCGGTGGACGGCTCAGCTGACCACGAAGTCGCCGTCGACCACGTCCAGGGTGACCGTGTCGCCCTCGGCGAGCTTGCCCTCCAGGATCGAGATGGCCAGGCGGTCTCCCACCT